>NZ_BRLB01000134.1 GCF_027923465.1 Vallitalea longa | reverse complement strand
TAATTCATAAAACCTTCGGCTGTACTAGATTTGTATTCAATCGTTTTCTTAATCAAAGAATTGAATTATACAAGAATGAAGAAAAATCAACTACTTATGTTAATCAAGCTAAAGAGTTAACAGCTTTAA
>NZ_BRLB01000133.1 GCF_027923465.1 Vallitalea longa | reverse complement strand
AGACATTCAATATACAATCTAAAATATCATTTGGTTGTAATAACTAAATATAGACACAAATGTATTAACAAAGAACTTACTATTTGAAACACCTCCCCAAGTGGAATTAGCAAAATTAGTTAATACTTTG
>NZ_BRLB01000132.1 GCF_027923465.1 Vallitalea longa | reverse complement strand
ACTGATTAGGAAAAAACATAGTGAATATTTAAAAGAATATTACTGTAAACCCGTATTTTGGAGTAGAAGTTATTGCATTTTAACAACTGGAGGAGCAACAATAGAAATGATTGAGAAATATATTCGCTCTC
>NZ_BRLB01000131.1 GCF_027923465.1 Vallitalea longa | reverse complement strand
ACTCTTTCTGATAGTTTCAAGTCTTTTTTTACTGCACCACAAATTGAACAGGTTTTACTTGATGGATAGAATCTGTCTATCTTCACAAGTTGTTTCCCTCTTAATTCAGCTTTATATTTAAGCATTGCAAT
>NZ_BRLB01000130.1 GCF_027923465.1 Vallitalea longa | reverse complement strand
AACAGTAGTAGTAGTGGCTTCTAGTAATGGAATGACTGAAGAAAAAACAGTAACGATAGAAAAAGCAGAATCAGAAGTAACAAATATCATTATAGATGGAGCTAGCAGTATAAATGTGCCAACCCAAAAGAA
>NZ_BRLB01000129.1 GCF_027923465.1 Vallitalea longa | reverse complement strand
CATTTGGACTTGTTATTTCTGTTGGTACATTTATTATACTTTCACCATTAATTATTATATTTGTTACTTCTGGCTCTGTTTTTTCTATTGTTACTGTTTTTTCTTCAGTCATTCCATTACTAGATGCCATTA
>NZ_BRLB01000128.1 GCF_027923465.1 Vallitalea longa | reverse complement strand
AATTTAATTTAGTTGTAAAGGAGTTTTTTAGATGAATGATAGTGAATTCAAAAGCAATAGACATTCAATATACAATCTAAAATATCATTTGGTTGTAATAACTAAATATAGACACAAATGTATTAACAAAGAACT
>NZ_BRLB01000127.1 GCF_027923465.1 Vallitalea longa | reverse complement strand
TTCAAAAAAGAGCTAAATATCCTAGATTCAAATCTAAAAGAAACAATATCAAATCTTATACAACCAAAAACACTAACAATTCAATAAGAATAGAAGGCAGTATGTTGAAGTTTCCAAAATTAGGATTGCTAAAAA
>NZ_BRLB01000126.1 GCF_027923465.1 Vallitalea longa | reverse complement strand
AACTAAATTAAATTACGATATAATTATAACATAAGGAAGAGGGAAAATCTATGAAAATCAATAAAGCTTTCAAATATAGAATATATCCTAATAAGGAACAACTGATTTTGATTCATAAAACCTTCGGCTGTACTAGA
>NZ_BRLB01000125.1 GCF_027923465.1 Vallitalea longa | reverse complement strand
GTGAATTCAAAAGCAATAGACATTCAATATACAATCTAAAATATCATTTGGTTGTAATAACTAAATATAGACACAAATGTATTAACAAAGAACTTACTATTTGAAACACCTCCCCAAGTGGAATTAGCAAAATTAGTTAAT
>NZ_BRLB01000124.1 GCF_027923465.1 Vallitalea longa | reverse complement strand
ATATAAAGCTGAATTAAGAGGGAAACAACTTGTGAAGATAGACAGATTCTATCCATCAAGTAAAACCTGTTCAATTTGTGGTGCAGTAAAAAAAGACTTGAAACTATCAGAAAGAGTATATACTTGTGAGTGTGGCAATTCAATAGATA
>NZ_BRLB01000123.1 GCF_027923465.1 Vallitalea longa | reverse complement strand
TAACCAACCAAGCAAATGCAGGAACAGTAGTAGTAGTGGCTTCTAGTAATGGAATGACTGAAGAAAAAACAGTAACGATAGAAAAAGCAGAATCAGAAGTAACAAATATCATTATAGATGGAGCTAGCAGTATAAATGTGCCAACCCAA
>NZ_BRLB01000122.1 GCF_027923465.1 Vallitalea longa | reverse complement strand
CTTTTAAGAATTTCTTTCAAAAAAGAGCTAAATATCCTAGATTCAAATCTAAAAGAAACAATATCAAATCTTATACAACCAAAAACACTAACAATTCAATAAGAATAGAAGGCAGTATGTTGAAGTTCCCAAAATTAGGATTACTAAAAA
>NZ_BRLB01000121.1 GCF_027923465.1 Vallitalea longa | reverse complement strand
CCTAAATGCAAGTATAAACATTAAAAATCAAGGTGAATTGTTGTTGCAATATTAAAATATTACAGGGTAGGGCTTACCCGTAGAGCTTGGTAATAATAGTAACCATTAGGTTACTACGTCCCAAGAAGCCCCCTCAAAACCGTTTTATAG
>NZ_BRLB01000120.1 GCF_027923465.1 Vallitalea longa | reverse complement strand
CCAGGCAAATGCAGGAATAGTTATAGTAATGGCATCTAGTAATGGAATGACTGAAGAAAAAACAGTAACAATAGAAAAAACAGAGCCAGAAGTAACAAATATAATAATTAATGGTGAAAGTATAATAAATGTACCAACAGAAATAACAAG
>NZ_BRLB01000119.1 GCF_027923465.1 Vallitalea longa | reverse complement strand
GCTCTTATTAGCTTGACCTTCGTCTTGCTAAGAGCTAAGATTTACAAGTTATTTGTCGTAGCTTGTTCTTTTGCTTTGGTCTTTCTTGTTTCTTTAGTTACCATACGCGATATATGGTTACTAATTTATTTCAAGGATTTTGATTTTATTTGA
>NZ_BRLB01000118.1 GCF_027923465.1 Vallitalea longa | reverse complement strand
TTAGTTGTAAAGGAGTTTTTTAGATGAATGATAGTGAATTCAAAAGCAATAGACATTCAATATACAATCTAAAATATCATTTGGTTGTAATAACTAAATATAGACACAAATGTATTAACAAAGAACTATTAGACGACCTAAATGAAATATTCAAAAA
>NZ_BRLB01000117.1 GCF_027923465.1 Vallitalea longa | reverse complement strand
ATGTTAATCAAGCTAAAGAGTTAACAGCTTTAAAAAAAGATTTAACTTGGCTTAAAGAAGTGGATAGTGTTTCTCTTCAATCTGCACTTAGGAATTTAGATACTGCTTTTAAGAATTTCTTTCAAAAAAGAGCTAAATATCCTAGATTCAAATCTAAAA
>NZ_BRLB01000116.1 GCF_027923465.1 Vallitalea longa | reverse complement strand
TTCATCTAAAAAACTCCTTTACAACTAAATTAAATTACGATATAATTATAACATAAGGAAGAGGGAAAATCTATGAAAATCAATAAAGCTTTCAAATATAGAATATATCCTAATAAGGAACAACTGACTTTAATTCATAAAACCTTCGGCTGTACTAGA
>NZ_BRLB01000115.1 GCF_027923465.1 Vallitalea longa | reverse complement strand
ATCTACTCAATTAGTAAATAAATACAATGCTATAGCGATAGAAGACCTAAATATGAAAGGTATGAGCCAAGTATTGAAATTTGGTAAAAGCGTATCTGATAATGGTTGGGGAATGTTCATTGCAATGCTTAAATATAAAGCTGAATTAAGAGGGAAACA
>NZ_BRLB01000114.1 GCF_027923465.1 Vallitalea longa | reverse complement strand
TTAGTTGTAAAGGAGTTTTTTAGATGAATGATAGTGAATTCAAAAGCAATAGACATTCAATATACAATCTAAAATATCATTTGGTTGTAATAACTAAATATAGACACAAATGTATTAACAAAGAACTTACTATTTGAAACACCTCCCCAAGTGGAATTAG
>NZ_BRLB01000113.1 GCF_027923465.1 Vallitalea longa | reverse complement strand
TCTAGTACAGCCGAAGGTTTTATGAATTAAAGTCAGTTGTTCCTTATTAGGATATATTCTATATTTGAAAGCTTTATTGATTTTCATAGATTTTCCCTCTTCCTTATGTTATAATTATATCGCAATTTAATTTAGTTGTAAAGGAGTTTTTTAGATGAAT
>NZ_BRLB01000112.1 GCF_027923465.1 Vallitalea longa | reverse complement strand
TAAAACCTGTTCAATTTGTGGTGCAGTAAAAAAAGACTTGAAACTATCAGAAAGAGTATATACTTGTGAGTGTGGCAATTCAATAGATAGAGACCTAAATGCAAGTATAAACATTAAAAATCAAGGTGAATTGTTGTTGCAATATTAAAATATTACAGGGTAGG
>NZ_BRLB01000111.1 GCF_027923465.1 Vallitalea longa | reverse complement strand
GGTTTCCAGTAATATTCTTTTAAATATTCACTATGTTTTTTCCTAATAAGTCTTGAAGAAACAGTCTTTAGAGTATTAACTAATTTTGCTAATTCCACTTGGGGAGGTGTTTCAAATAGTAAGTTCTTTGTTAATACATTTGTGTCTATATTTAGTTATTACAACCAAATGATAT
>NZ_BRLB01000110.1 GCF_027923465.1 Vallitalea longa | reverse complement strand
AAGCTCTACGGGTAAGCCCTACCCTGTAATATTTTAATATTGCAACAACAATTCACCTTGATTTTTAATGTTTATACTTGCATTTAGGTCTCTATCTATTGAATTGCCACACTCACAAGTATATACTTTTTCTGATAGTTTCAAGTCTTTTTTTACTGCACCACAAATTGAACAGGTTTTA
>NZ_BRLB01000109.1 GCF_027923465.1 Vallitalea longa | reverse complement strand
TCTTTGATTAAGAAAACGATTGAATACAAATCTAGTACAGCCGAAGGTTTTATGAATTAAAGTCAGTTGTTCCTTATTAGGATATATTCTATATTTGAAAGCTTTATTGATTTTCATAGATTTTCCCACTTCCTTATGTTATAATTATATCGTAATTTAATTTAGTTGTAAAGGAGTTTTTTAGA
>NZ_BRLB01000108.1 GCF_027923465.1 Vallitalea longa | reverse complement strand
CAGTAACGATAGAAAAAGCAGAACCAGAAGTAACAAATATCATTATAGATGGAGCTAGCGGTATAAATGTGCCAACCCAAAAGAATAGTCCAGAAACAACAGATTATAATGCAGTAATAAAAGATCAGTATGGAAATGTACTGAATAAAGATGTAAGTTGGTCGTTAAAAACACCAGCAAATGGAAT
>NZ_BRLB01000107.1 GCF_027923465.1 Vallitalea longa | reverse complement strand
GTTAATACATTTGTGTCTATATTTAGTTATTACAACCAAATGATATTTTAGATTGTATATTGAATGTCTATTGCTTTTGAATTCACTATCATTCATCTAAAAAACTCCTTTACAACTAAATTAAATTACGATATAATTATAACATAAGGAAGAGGGAAAATCTATGAAAATCAATAAAGCTTTCAAATATAGAAT
>NZ_BRLB01000106.1 GCF_027923465.1 Vallitalea longa | reverse complement strand
CCATTACTACAACTGTTCCTGCATCCGCTTGGTTAGTTACTTGTAATGTTCCAGTCTCTGGATTTATACTTATTCCATTTGCTGGTGTTTTTAACGACCAACTTACATCTTTATTCAGTACATTTCCATACTGATCTTTTATTACTGCATTATAATCTGTTGTTTCTGGACTATTCTTTTGGGTTGGCACATTTATAC
>NZ_BRLB01000105.1 GCF_027923465.1 Vallitalea longa | reverse complement strand
CAGTTGTTCCTTATTAGGATATATTCTATATTTGAAAGCTTTATTGATTTTCATAGATTTTCCCTCTTCCTTATGTTATAATTATATCGCAATTTAATTTAGTTGTAAAGGAGTTTTTTAGATGAATGATAGTGAATTCAAAAGCAATAGACATTCAATATACAATCTAAAATATCATTTGGTTGTAATAACTAAATATAGACACAAATGTATTAAC
>NZ_BRLB01000104.1 GCF_027923465.1 Vallitalea longa | reverse complement strand
AAGAACTGTTTGTTAGCTCTGAAAACCAAAGAGGCAAGTATCCTAGATTTTTTCGTATGTTAGAAGCTAAACTTATCAAGGCACAAAGGAAATTATCACGTATGGTAAGGTTTTCGAATAATTGGTACAAACAAAAGATTAAAGTAGCAAGAATACACTATAAAATCAAAAATGCAAGATCGAATTTTTTACATAAACTATCTACTCAATTAGTAAA
>NZ_BRLB01000103.1 GCF_027923465.1 Vallitalea longa | reverse complement strand
GACTCTGTAGTCTTATGCGGTATTAGCACACTTTTCAATGTGTTATCCCCCTGCATAGGGCAGGTTACCCACGCGTTACTCACCCGTCCGCCGCTTTCCACTGTCTAAATCACCCGAAGGTTCAATAAATAGCTTCTCGCTCGACTTGCATGTGTTAAGCACGCCGCCAGCGTTCATCCTGAGCCAGGATCAAACTCTCATGTTTAAGATTTTTTAAG
>NZ_BRLB01000102.1 GCF_027923465.1 Vallitalea longa | reverse complement strand
ACTCTCCCAGGTCGTTTCCAACCAAGTACCATCGGCCGTTTATGGCTTAACCATCGTGTTCGGTATGAGAACGGGTGTTTCCCATAGACGCATCGCCACCAGAAATTTTCTGTATTCACTTTGTTTTCTTCCTTGAATACTCAACAGTGAAACAATTACTATTCTTAGTTATTGTTTTTTCCATTCTTTTCCTTATATCTTTATAAGTTAGGCCTCGACCTTCCTTATTTTCCTT
>NZ_BRLB01000101.1 GCF_027923465.1 Vallitalea longa | reverse complement strand
AGAACTTACTATTTGAAACACCTCCCCAAGTGGAATTAGCAAAATTAGTTAATACTCTAAAGACTGTTTCTTCAAGACTTATTAGGAAAAAACATAGTGAATATTTAAAAGAATATTACTGGAAACCAGTATTTTGGAGTAGAAGTTATTGCATTTTAACAACTGGAGGAGCAACAATAGAAATGATTGAGAAATATATTCGCTCTCAAGCAGGAGTTAAAGATTAAAAACCGTTCCG
>NZ_BRLB01000100.1 GCF_027923465.1 Vallitalea longa | reverse complement strand
ATTATAATGCAGTAATAAAAGATCAGTATGGAAATGTACTGAATAAAGATGTAAGTTGGTCGTTAAAAACACCAGCAAATGGAGTAAGTATAAATCCAGAGACTGGTTTATTACAAATAACCAACCAAGCAAATGCAGGAACAGTAGTAGTAGTGGCTTCTAGTAATGGAATGACTGAAGAAAAAACAGTAACGATAGAAAAAGCAGAATCAGAAGTAACAAATATCATTATAGATGGAGCTAG
>NZ_BRLB01000099.1 GCF_027923465.1 Vallitalea longa | reverse complement strand
ATATATAAAAACACAAAAAAATAAAAAAGGTACGCAAAAATCTCAAAATCAAAAAAGCTTGATATGCCCTATTTACAAGGGGTTTCAAGCTTTTATTTTCTTTCAACTGTCAAAGACAGGATTATATCACAAAAAACATTATTTGTACACACGAATGTATATATTTTTTTAACATTATCATATTATGCTTTTGATCATAGTTTTATCTTATATATAAGTACAAAAAATGTTATAATCTTTAACATGA
>NZ_BRLB01000098.1 GCF_027923465.1 Vallitalea longa | reverse complement strand
GTAGCTTGTTCTTTTGCTTTGGTCTTTCTTGTTTCTTTAGTTACCATACGCGATATATGGTTACTAATTTATTTCAAGGATTTTGATTTTATTTGATGTCTAATTATTTTATCTTCCTTATTTATTTTCAGCTTACTATTTAATAGTCGCTTCTATATATAAGTTAGATTTAATAATCTCAATGTGAAGTTTTCAATGTTCATTTTGACAGCTTAGCTATGTTACCACAGCTTACTTTGTTTGTCAAGTCTC
>NZ_BRLB01000097.1 GCF_027923465.1 Vallitalea longa | reverse complement strand
AAGAAATTTTTAGAACTACTAAAAAATAGTTCATGGTACGCACTTTTCAGCACAACCAAAAAGCTCGCAAAACCTTATTTTAAAAGGGCCTGCGAGTTTTTTCTTCTCTACAAGTGTCAAAAACGAGATTATAACACCTAAAGCTTCATTTTGCAAGAAAATACTTGTTATTAATTTACAGATGCCGAAATAATAAGTTATAGATACTTTTAGCTTAGGTGTCTTCATAATAAGTACCTTACGTCATTTATTAT
>NZ_BRLB01000096.1 GCF_027923465.1 Vallitalea longa | reverse complement strand
CTCCTATACATTATATTATAACACAGTGCGATAAAGTGCGATATAGTAAAATGTAAAATTTGACAAAAAAATTAGCCTAAATCAAGGCTTTCATAGATTTTTTCTTTATACAACTGTCAAAGACCCGCACAATATATGTGTTATATTTTATAAAAAATTGTATGTTAGGAATTAAAGGTATTTATGTTTTTCTAGTTGTATAGTAAAGAGTATTGTTATATAATAGATATAATTATATTTTGTTTCATTAATTA
>NZ_BRLB01000095.1 GCF_027923465.1 Vallitalea longa | reverse complement strand
GAGCTAAATATCCTAGATTCAAATCTAAAAGAAACAATATCAAATCTTATACAACCAAAAACACTAACAATTCAATAAGAATAGAAGGCAGTATGTTGAAGTTCCCAAAATTAGGATTACTAAAAACAATTATCACGTATGGTAAGGTTTTCGAATAATTGGTACAAACAAAAGATTAAAGTAGCAAGAATACACTATAAAATCAAAAATGCAAGATCGAATTTTTTACATAAACTATCTACTCAATTAGTAAA
>NZ_BRLB01000094.1 GCF_027923465.1 Vallitalea longa | reverse complement strand
AAGAAATTTTTAGAACTACTAAAAAATAGTTCATGGTACGCACTTTTCAGCACAACCAAAAAGCTCGCAAAACCTTATTTTAAAAGGGCCTGCGAGTTTTTTCTTCTCTACAAGTGTCAAAAACGAGTATTATCTTTTAGAGAATTACTTTTTGCAACTAGTTGTTCATTAAATATATCACCCATACTTATCCTCCTATGTTTATTTTGCTATTACCACTAGTTAAACAATAATTAATGAAACAAAATATAATT
>NZ_BRLB01000093.1 GCF_027923465.1 Vallitalea longa | reverse complement strand
ATCTATGACAATAAAATAAATATAATGTGGTTGACAGTATCCCTATTCAATAAAATCATATCTGAGAATGAAAATGTTTTTAATTCTTTAGATACGATATTGGTTGGTGGTGATAAACTAACACCAAATTATATTAACAAATTAAGAAGTGTGAATAAGAACATTACTATTATAAATGGGTATGGTCCAACTGAAAACACTACATTTTCCACTTGTTTTACGATACAGAAGGAATATAAGCACAATATACCTATA
>NZ_BRLB01000092.1 GCF_027923465.1 Vallitalea longa | reverse complement strand
CAAAAGGAGAAATATACATAGGAGGCAAAGGAGTAGCATCAGGATATAAAAAAGACAAAGAAAAAACACAAAAAGCATTCATAGACCATGATGAACTAGGAAGAATCTATAGGACAGGAGACTATGGAAAACTAAAAAGAGAAGGATATGTAGAATTCTTAGGCAGAGTTGATACTCAGGTAAAAATACAAGGACATAGAATAGAACTAGGAGAAATAGAAGCAAGGATAAAAGAAAACAGCATGGTAAAAGATG
>NZ_BRLB01000091.1 GCF_027923465.1 Vallitalea longa | reverse complement strand
TTTCGTATGTTAGAAGCTAAACTTATCAAGGCACAAAGGAAATTATCACGTATGGTAAGGTTTTCGAATAATTGGTATAAACAAAAGATTAAAGTAGCAAAAATACACTATAAAATCAAAAATTCAAAATCGGATTTTTTACATAAACTATCTACTCAATTAGTAAATAAATACAATGCTATAGCGATAGAAGACCTAAATATGAAAGGTATGAGCCAAACATTGAAATTTGGTAAAAGCGTATCTGATAATGGT
>NZ_BRLB01000090.1 GCF_027923465.1 Vallitalea longa | reverse complement strand
TATAGGTATATTGTGCTTATATTCCTTCTGTATCGTAAAACAAGTGGAAAATGTAGTGTTTTCAGTTGGACCATACCCATTTATAATAGTAATGTTCTTATTCACACTTCTTAATTTGTTAATATAACTTGGTGTTAGTTTATCACCACCAACCAATATCGTATCTAAAGAATTAAAAACATTTTCATTCTCAGATATGATTTTATTGAATAGGGATACTGTCAACCACATTATATTTATTTTATTGTCATAGAT
>NZ_BRLB01000089.1 GCF_027923465.1 Vallitalea longa | reverse complement strand
GGAGATGAATCGGAACGGTTTTTAATCTTTAACTCCTGCTTGAGGGCGAATATATTTCTCAATCATTTCTATTGTTGCTCCTCCAGTTGTTAAAATGCAATAACTTCTACTCCAAAATACGGGTTTATAGTAATATTCTTTTAAATATTCACTATGTTTTTTCCTAATCAGTCTTGAAGAAACAGTCTTCAAAGTATTAACTAATTTTGCTAATTCCACTTGGGGAGGTGTTTCAAATAGTAAGTTCTTTGTTAA
>NZ_BRLB01000088.1 GCF_027923465.1 Vallitalea longa | reverse complement strand
GATTTGAATCTAGGATATTTAGCTCTCTTTTGAAAGAAATTCTTAAAAGCAGTATCTAAATTCCTAAGTGCAGATTGAAGAGAAACACTATCCACTTCTTTAAGCCAAGTTAAATCTTTTTTCAAAGTTGTTAATTCTTTAGCTTGATTAACATAAGTAGTTGATTTTTCTTCATTCTTGTATAATTCAATTCTTTGATTAAGAAAACGATTGAATACAAATCTAGTACAGCCGAAGGTTTTATGAATTAAAGTC
>NZ_BRLB01000087.1 GCF_027923465.1 Vallitalea longa | reverse complement strand
TTGTTCCTTATTAGGATATATTCTATATTTGAAAGCTTTATTGATTTTCATAGATTTTCCCTCTTCCTTATGTTATAATTATATCGTAATTTAATTTAGTTGTAAAGGAGTTTTTTAGATGAATGATGGTGAATTCAAAAGCAATAGACATTCAATATACAATCTAAAATATCATTTGGTTGTAATAACTAAATATAGACACAAATGTATTAACAAAGAACTTACTATTTGAAACACCTCCCCAAGTGGAATTAG
>NZ_BRLB01000086.1 GCF_027923465.1 Vallitalea longa | reverse complement strand
TTCGGCTGTACTAGATTTGTATTCAATCGTTTTCTTAATCAAAGAATTGAATTATACAAGAATGAAGAAAAATCAACTACTTATGTTAATCAAGCTAAAGAGTTAACAGCTTTGAAAAAAGATTTAATTTGGCTTAAAGAAGTGGATAGTGTTTCTCTTCAATCTGCACTTAGGAATTTAGATACTGCTTTTAAGAATTTCTTTCAAAAGAGAGCTAAATATCCTAGATTCAAATCTAAAAGAAACAATATCAAA
>NZ_BRLB01000085.1 GCF_027923465.1 Vallitalea longa | reverse complement strand
CACTTCGCTTCCCTTTGTCGCCGCCATTGTAGCACGTGTGTAGCCCAAATCATAAGGGGCATGATGATTTGACGTCATCCCCACCTTCCTCCGAGTTGTCCCCGGCAGTCTCTCTAGAGTCCCCAACGTTACTTGCTGGCTACTAAAGATAAGGGTTGCGCTCGTTGCGGGACTTAACCCAACATCTCACGACACGAGCTGACGACAACCATGCACCACCTGTCTCTTCTGTCCCGAAGGAAAGTTTCAATTACG
>NZ_BRLB01000084.1 GCF_027923465.1 Vallitalea longa | reverse complement strand
GTTTCTTTGAGATAGGCGGAAACTCCATAAAAATAATGCAGATGGTAGCAAAAATAGAAGAAAGATTCCAAGTGGAGATAGAATTCAGAACAATATTTGAAGGAAAGACAATCAAAAAAATCAGTGAGGCAATAAGAGACAACCAAGGAAAAGAAATCACAAGAAAATACAAGAAGTGGACAACAGACGAAGAACACGTGAACCAGCCATTCCCATTAACAGGCATACAGAGTTCATATCTCCTTGGAAGAAAAGAA
>NZ_BRLB01000083.1 GCF_027923465.1 Vallitalea longa | reverse complement strand
CTGAACAGTGAAACAACCAAAAACTTAGTAAAAGTTTTACCCAAGAAATTCCTTAGTAAATTAATGGATAAAGACGATAGTCTATAAAATATAAGCCAGAGCAATCTGGTCAAGATTAAAACTTATATGATGATTTAAGCTAAGCTTAAAAAATCTTAAACATGAGAGTTTGATCCTGGCTCAGGATGAACGCTGGCGGCGTGCTTAACACATGCAAGTCGAGCGAGAAGCTATTTATTGAACCTTCGGGTGATTTAGACAGTGGAAAGCG
>NZ_BRLB01000082.1 GCF_027923465.1 Vallitalea longa | reverse complement strand
TTCGAGAAAACCCCCTCCTCTAACTAGGAGGGAGATGAATCGGAACGGTTTTTAATCTTTAACTCCTGCTTGAGAGCGAATATATTTCTCAATCATTTCTATTGTTGCTCCTCCAGTTGTTAAAATGTAATAACTTCTACTCCAAAATACGGGTTTCCAGTAATATTCTTTTAAATATTCACTATGTTTTTTCCTAATAAGTCTTGAAGAAACAGTCTTTAGAGTATTAACTAATTTTGCTAATTCCACTTGGGGAGGTGTTTCAAATAGTAAGTTCT
>NZ_BRLB01000081.1 GCF_027923465.1 Vallitalea longa | reverse complement strand
AATTATCACGTATGGTAAGGTTTTCGAATAATTGGTACAAACAAAAGATTAAAGTAGCAAGAATACACTATAAAATCAAAAATGCAAGATCGAATTTTTTACATAAACTATCTACTCAATTAGTAAATAAATACAATGCTATAGCGATAGAAGACTTAAATATGAAAGGTATGAGCCAAACATTGAAATTTGGTAAAAGCGTATCTGATAATGGTTGGGGAATGTTCATTGCAATGCTTAAATATAAAGCTGAATTAAGAGGAAAACAACTTGTGAAGATAGA
>NZ_BRLB01000080.1 GCF_027923465.1 Vallitalea longa | reverse complement strand
CAGTTGTTCCTTATTAGGATATATTCTATATTTGAAAGCTTTATTGATTTTCATAGATTTTCCCTCTTCCTTATGTTATAATTATATCGCAATTTAATTTAGTTGTAAAGGAGTTTTTTAGATGAATAATAGTTAATCCAAAAGCAATAGACATTCCATATACAATCTAAAATATCATTTGGTTGTAATAACTAAATATAGACACAAATGTATTAACAAAGAACTTACTATTTGAAACACCTCCCCAAGTGGAATTAGCAAAATTAGTTAATACTCTAAAGACT
>NZ_BRLB01000079.1 GCF_027923465.1 Vallitalea longa | reverse complement strand
GCTTTATATTTAAGCATTGCAATGAACATTCCCCAACCATTATCAGATACGCTTTTACCAAATTTCAATGTTTGGCTCATACCTTTCATATTTAGGTCTTCTATCGCTATAGCATTGTATTTATTTATTAATTGAGTAGATAGTTTATGTAAAAAATCCGATCTTGAATTTTTTATTTTATAGTGTATTCTTGCCACTTTAGTCTTTTGTTTATACCAATTATTTGAAAACCTTACCATACGTGATAATTTCCTTTGTGCCTTGATAAGTTTAGCTTCTAACATACGAAAAAATCTAG
>NZ_BRLB01000078.1 GCF_027923465.1 Vallitalea longa | reverse complement strand
ATTACGATGATGAAAAAGTGGAATTGAAAAAACTGAACTTCAACTTCAGGGATTACGTATTAGCACGAAAAGAAATGGAAAACACGGAAATCTACTTGAGGGACAAGACCTATTGGCTAGACAGGGTAGCAGACTTTCCATTAGCACCAGAGGTACCATTAAAGATAAAACCAAGTGCAGTAGAAAAAACAAGTTTTTCAAGAAAACATAAACTATTCGTGGAAGAAGAATTGAAACAACTGAAAAAATATGCGGCAGAAAATGGAGTGACCATGGCAGCACTACTATGCACAGCCTACGGGAAG
>NZ_BRLB01000077.1 GCF_027923465.1 Vallitalea longa | reverse complement strand
CCAGTCTCTGGATTTATACTTACTCCATTTGCTGGTGTTTTTAACGACCAACTTACATCTTTATTCAGTACATTTCCATACTGATCTTTTATTACTGCATTATAATCTGTTGTTTCTGGACTATTTTCTTGGGTTGGTACATCTATTATACTTTCACCATTTATTATTATATTTGTTACTATTGGTTCTTCTTTATCTATTGTTACAGTTTTTTCTTGCTGCATTCCATCGCTAGAAGCCATTACTACAACTGTTCCTGCATCCGCTTGGTTAGTTACTTGTAATGTTCCAGTCTCTGGATTTATACTTAT
>NZ_BRLB01000076.1 GCF_027923465.1 Vallitalea longa | reverse complement strand
GTTCTTCTTTATCTATTGTTACAGTTTTTTCTTGCTGCATTCCATCGCTAGAAGCCATTACTACAACTGTTCCTGCATCCGCTTGGTTAGTTACTTGTAATGTTCCAGTCTCTGGATTTATACTTATTCCATTTGCTGGTGTTTTTAACGACCAACTTACATCTTTATTCAGTACATTTCCGTATTGATCTTTTATTACTGCATTATAATCTGTTGTTTCTGGACTATTCTTTTGGGTTGGCACATTTATACCGCTAGCTCCATCTATAATGATATTTGTTACTTCTGGTTCTGCTTTTTCTATCGTTACTG
>NZ_BRLB01000075.1 GCF_027923465.1 Vallitalea longa | reverse complement strand
AAGATCAGTACGGAAATGTGATGGATGAAAATATAAGTTGGTCATTAAAAACGCCAGCAAATGGAGTAAGTATAAATTTAGAGACTGGAGTATTACAAATAACCAACCAGGCAAATGCAGGAATAGTAATAGTAATAGCATCTAGTAATGGAATGACTGAAGAAAAAACAGTAACAATAGAAAAAACAGAGCCAGAAGTAACAAATATAATAATTAATGGTGAAAGTATAATAAATGTACCAACAGAAATAACAAGTCCAAATGAAACAGAGTATAAAGGTATAGTAAAAGACCAATACGGAAATGTAATGGATGAAAAT
>NZ_BRLB01000074.1 GCF_027923465.1 Vallitalea longa | reverse complement strand
AAAATAGTCCAGAAACAACAGATTATAATGCAGTAATAAAAGATCAGTATGGAAATGTACTGAATAAAGATGTAAGTTGGTCGTTAAAAACACCAGCAAATGGAGTAAGTATAAATCCAGAGACTGGAACATTACAAGTAACTAACCAAGCGGATGCAGGAACAGTTGTAGTAATGGCTTCTAGCGATGGAATGCAGCAAGAAAAAACCGTAACAATAGATAAAGAAGAACCAATAGTAACAAATATAATAATAAATGGTGAAAGTATAATAGATGTACCAACCCAAGAAAATAGTCCAGAAACAACAGATTATAATGCAGTAATAAAAGATCAGT
>NZ_BRLB01000073.1 GCF_027923465.1 Vallitalea longa | reverse complement strand
AAAGCAATAGACATTCAATATACAATCTAAAATATCATTTGGTTGTAATAACTAAATATAGACACAAATGTATTAACAAAGAACTATTAGACGACCTAAATGAAATATTCAAAAACATAATTGAAGGGAAAAACGGAACTATAATCGAATTTAATGGAGAACCTGACCATATCCATTTACTATTTGAAACACCTCCCCAAGTGGAATTAGCCAAATTAGTTAATACTCTAAAGACTGTTTCTTCAAGACTGATTAGGAAAAAACATAGTGAATATTTAAAAGAATATTACTGTAAACCCGTATTTTGGAGTAGAAGTTATTGCATTTTAACAACTGGAG
>NZ_BRLB01000072.1 GCF_027923465.1 Vallitalea longa | reverse complement strand
ATTATAACACCTAAAGCTTCATTTTGCAAGAAAATACTTGTTATTAATTTACAGATGCCGAAATAATAAGTTATAGATACTTTTAGCTTAGGTGTCTTCATAATAAGTACCTTACGTCATTTATTATTATACCCATATTCTAGATTATAATACAAACAATTCCTCCATTGGCATCATTAACGATTTTCTGCAATGTCTCCTGCAATTTGTCTCGGGAGTTTGACACTTGCGACTTTATAAATTCTTTACAATGCCTATAAAATGGCTATTTTTTGTCAAATTTTACATATATTATTTGCGTGTCATAGCGTGTCGTGGTATAATATAAGTAACTGGGGG
>NZ_BRLB01000071.1 GCF_027923465.1 Vallitalea longa | reverse complement strand
GGGAGATGAATCGGAACGGTTTTTAATCTTTAACTCCTGCTTGAGAGCGAATATATTTCTCAATCATTTCTATTGTTGCTTCTCCAGTTGTTAAAATGCAATAACTTCTACTCCAAAATACGGGTTTCCAGTAATATGTTTTTGAATATTTCATTTAGGTCTTCTAATAGTTCTTTGTTAATACATTTGTGTCTATATTTAGTTATTACAACCAAATGATATTTTAGATTGTATATTGAATGTCTATTGCTTTTAAATTCACTATCATTCATCTAAAAAACTCCTTTACAACTAAATTAAATTACGATATAATTATAACATAAGGAAGTGGGAAAATCTATGAAAAT
>NZ_BRLB01000070.1 GCF_027923465.1 Vallitalea longa | reverse complement strand
AGTACCCTTTGAATCCATTTGTTATTAATCCTATAGAGAATAAGAAACCAATGGAAAATCCAAAATATATTACTATGATATAGTTGATCACTACTTCAAAAAATGTAAATCCCAAAATCCATATCCCGGGTCTTTGACAGTTGTATAAAGAAAAAATCTATGAAAGCCTTGATTTAGGCTAATTTTTTTGTCAAATTTTACATTTTACTATATCGCACCTTATCGTACTGTGTTATAATATAATGTATAGGAGGTGTATTACTATGAGATTAAAAGTATCTAAATCCAAAAATGCCGCTTCTTTTTACGTAATTAAATCCGTTTATAACCCCAAAACACAATCTAACACTTCA
>NZ_BRLB01000069.1 GCF_027923465.1 Vallitalea longa | reverse complement strand
CGCTTTCCACTGTCTAAATCACCCGAAGGTTCAATAAATAGCTTCTCGCTCGACTTGCATGTGTTAAGCACGCCGCCAGCGTTCATCCTGAGCCAGGATCAAACTCTCATGTTTAAGATTTTTTAAGATTAGAAATTCTTAGCTTCGATTTTCAGTTACATCGAAACTTAATTATCAAAGGTTAGTATTTCTTAGCTTAAATCATCGTTAAGATTTTTTAAGCTTAGCTCAAATCATCGTATAAGTTTTAATCTTGACCAGATTGCTCTGGCTTATATTTTATAGACTATCGTCTTTATCCATTAATTTACTAAGGAATTTCTTGGGTAAAACTTTTACTAAGTTTTTGGTTGTTTC
>NZ_BRLB01000068.1 GCF_027923465.1 Vallitalea longa | reverse complement strand
ATGAAAGTAAAAAAAATAAAAAAGTGCTTGACACAGCCTAGTGACTATGATAATATATCCTAGCGCTTAACACAAGCCAAAGAACAAATGAACATTGAAAACTTCACATTGAGATTATTAAATCTAATTTATATATAGAAGCGACTATTAAATAGTAAGCTGAAAATAAATAAGGAAGATAAAATAATTAGACATCAAATAAAATCAAAATCCTTGAAATAAAATTAGTAGCCATATATCGCGTATGGTAACTAAAGAAACAAGAAAGACCAAAGCAAAAGAACAAGCTACGACAAATAACTTGTAAATCTTAGCTCTTAGCAAGACGAAGGTCAAGCTAATAAGAGCATAGGGTGGA
>NZ_BRLB01000067.1 GCF_027923465.1 Vallitalea longa | reverse complement strand
TATTATCTTTTAGAGAATTACTTTTTGCAACTAGTTGTTCATTAAATATATCACCCATACTTATCCTCCTATGTTTATTTTGCTATTACCACTAGTTAAACAATAATTAATGAAACAAAATATAATTATATCTATTATATAACAATACTCTTTACTATACAACTAGAAAAACATAAATACCTTTAATTCCTAACATACAATTTTTTATAAAATATAACACATATATTGTGTAAAATCACAAAAGCCACCAGCTAAACGGGAGTTTGACACTTGCGACTTTATAAATTCTTTACAATGCCTATAAAATGGCTATTTTTTGTCAAATTTTACATATATTATTTGCGTGTCATAGCGTGTCGTGGTATAATATAAGTAACTGGGGG
>NZ_BRLB01000066.1 GCF_027923465.1 Vallitalea longa | reverse complement strand
AATAAATGTACCAACAGAAATAACAAGTCCAAATGAAACAGAGTATAAAGGTATAGTAAAAGACCAATACGGAAATGTAATGGATGAAAATATAAGTTGGTCATTAAAAGCACCAGTACCAGGAGTATGTATAAATCCTATAACAGGGTTATTGGAAGTAACCAACCAAGCAGATGCAGGAACCGTTGTAGTAGTGGCATCTAGCAATGGAGTGCAACAAGAAAAACAATTAGTAATAGAAAAAGTAGAACCAGAAGTAACAAATATCATTATAGATGGAGCTGACAGTATAAATGTACCAACCCAAGAAAATAGTCCAGAAACAACAGATTATAATGCAGTAATAAAAGATCAGTATGGAAATGTACTGAATAAAGATGTAAGTTGGTCGTTAAAAACACCAGCAAATGGAGTAAGTAT
>NZ_BRLB01000065.1 GCF_027923465.1 Vallitalea longa | reverse complement strand
AAGAAATCACAAGAAAATACAAGAAGTGGACAACAGACGAAGAACACGTGAACCAGCCATTCCCATTAACAGGCATACAGAGTTCATATCTCCTTGGAAGAAAAGAAGCCTATGAGCTAGGAGGAGTCTCCACACATATATACAATGAATTCGAGACAATAGCAGACCTAAAAAGATTGAACGACAGTTTGAACAAACTAATAAAGAGACACCCCATGTTAAGAGCAATAATAACAGAAGAAGGTAAACAGCAAATACTCAGCCATATACCAGAATATCAAATCGAAATAGAGGACATTAAAGCTCTAAGCAAGAACGAACAGATAAAAGCCATTGAATCAGAAAGAAGCCGTATGTCCCATGAAGTATTCAAAACAGATGAATGGCCATTATTTAGGATAAAAGCGTTCTACCTAACAAAAGAAGTCGTATACCTATGTGTCGG
>NZ_BRLB01000064.1 GCF_027923465.1 Vallitalea longa | reverse complement strand
ATAAGTATAAATCCAGAGACTGGAACATTACAAGTAACTAACCAAGCGGATGCAGGAACAGTTGTAGTAATGGCTTCTAGCGATGGAATGCAGCAAGAAAAAACTGTAACAATAGATAAAGAAGAACTAATAGTAACAAATATAATAATAAATGGTGAAAGTATAATAGATGTACCAACCCAAGAAAATAGTCCAGAAACGACTGATTATAATGCAGTGATAAAAGACCAATACGGAAATGTGATGGATGAAAATATAAGTTGGTCATTAAAAACACCAATAACAGGAATAAGTATAAATCCAGAAACAGGGTTATTGGAAGTAACCAACCAAGCAAATGCAGGAACAGTAGTAGTAGTGGCTTCTAGTAATGGAATGACTGAAGAAAAAACAGTAACGATAGAAAAAGCAGAATCAGAAGTAACAAATATCATTATAGATGGAGCTAG
>NZ_BRLB01000063.1 GCF_027923465.1 Vallitalea longa | reverse complement strand
TGAACCAATAATGGAAGAATTCCAAGGAATAACCCAGACATCACAAGTATACTTAGACAATCAGGTAGCACAACGCAATGGACAATTAAGCATTGTATGGGATTACATTCAAGACATATTTGAAGAACAAACAATAGAAATGATGTTCAGACAATATGTAGAAGTAATACAAAGCATCATAAACAAGAAAGAATACACATTCAACATAAAAGAAGAAGACCAAAACTTTATAAACCAATACAACGACACTCAAAAGGAAATAGAAGAAACCACACTTGTAGAATTGATAAAAAGACAGATGGCAAAAACACCAGAAAAAGTGGCTGTAAAAGACAAAGAAGAACAACTAACCTATAGTGAACTGGATAGATGCTCCAATCAAGTAGCAGCATACCTGATTCAAGAAGGCGTAGAAAAAGGTGATGCAGTAGCTGTAATAGCCTCAAGAGACATAGC
>NZ_BRLB01000062.1 GCF_027923465.1 Vallitalea longa | reverse complement strand
GCTATGTCTCTTGAGGCTATTACAGCTACTGCATCACCTTTTTCTACGCCTTCTTGAATCAGGTATGCTGCTACTTGATTGGAGCATCTATCCAGTTCACTATAGGTTAGTTGTTCTTCTTTGTCTTGTATGGCAACCTTTTCTGGTGTTTTTGTCATCTGTCTTTTTATTAGTTCTATAAGTGTGGTTTCTTCTATTTCTTTCTGAGTGTCGTTGTATTGGTTTATTGAGTTTTGGTCTTCTTCTTTTATGTTGAATGTGTATTCTTTCTTGTTTATGATGCTTTGTATTACTTCTACATATTGTCTGAACATCATTTCTATTGTTTCTTCTTCAAATATGTCTTGAATGTAATCCCATACAATGCTTAATTGTCCATTGCGTTGTGCTACCTGATTGTCTAAGTATACTTGTGATGTCTGGGTTATTCCTTGGAATTCTTCCATTATTGGTTCA
>NZ_BRLB01000061.1 GCF_027923465.1 Vallitalea longa | reverse complement strand
AACAGTAGTAGTAGTGGCTTCTAGTAATGGAATGACTGAAGAAAAAACAGTAACGATAGAAAAAGCAGAATCAGAAGTAACAAATATCATTATAGATGGAGCTAGCAGTATAAATGTGCCAACCCAAGAGAATAGTCCAGAAATGACTGATTATAATGCAGTAATAAAAGATCAGTACGGAAATATAATTAGTCAGGATGTAAGTTGGTCATTAAAGATACCAGTAACAGGAGTAAGTATAAATGCAGAGATTGGGACATTACAAGTAACCAACCAAGCAAATGCAGGAACAGTAGTAGTAGTGGCTTCTAGTAATGGAATGACTGAAGAAAAAACAGTAACGATAGAAAAAGCAGAACCAGAAGTAACAAATATCATTATAGATGGAGCTAGCGGTATAAATGTGCCAACCCAAAAGAATAGTCCAGAAACAACAGATTATAATGCAGTAATAAAAGATCA
>NZ_BRLB01000060.1 GCF_027923465.1 Vallitalea longa | reverse complement strand
ATTGCTCTGGCTTATATTTTATAGACTATCGTCTTTATCCATTAATTTACTAAGGAATTTCTTGGGTAAAACTTTTACTAAGTTTTTGGTTGTTTCACTGTTCAGTTTTCAAGGTTCTTTGTTTGTTAAGACAACGAAATATATTTTATCATATATTTTATTGTGTGTCAACATCTTTTTTCACTTTTTTTATTTAAGTCATAATCAACTTAAAAATAGCGGAGAACGGAGTCGAACCGTTGACACTACGGGTATGAACCGTATGCTCTAGCCATCTGAGCTACTCCGCCAGATGTTATATATTATTGGTCAAAAATAGTTAGGATATACCTAACTTAATTATATAACCATTCAAAACAACACATTGATTCTTATTACTAATTAAACTATCAATCAACCTAAGCAAATAACTACTACATAACTTATACATCTTAACTCTTAGCTTGACTTCTTATATATTCAAACCCTCAGGTTCAAACATATTTCCTTGGTCAAGCCCTCGA
>NZ_BRLB01000059.1 GCF_027923465.1 Vallitalea longa | reverse complement strand
ACTGATGAAGCTTCAAACATATTGAATGGATTACCTAATGGAATGAAATGGGGACCCAATACACAAAAAAACCTAAAATACTACTACAACCAAAAAGCTCCTTATGATAAACTCTATTCAATAATTACAGTAGACCTTAAATTAGGAGTTACCAGTAGCATTGATGACCATACTATAGATATGTCAAAAGGCGAGGGTTCAGCACAAGTTAAACTTTCTGCCGAAGCTGAAGTAATAGGATTTAAAACAAATGATCCTCAAATGAAACCATACTTAGAAAATCCTTCTAACATTAGACAAATGGTGTTTACTATTAGTGATGGTACAACTACAAAGGAAAAAACAATAACCTCTTTTTCAAAATTAATCGGTAAAACGAATTTTACATTCGACTATTTACCTAATGATGTAGAGGATGGAGATTCCGATTTAGATGATAGTATCATTAAATCATATAGTTGTACCGTTGAAGTGGAGTACTATAGGCAGTGTCATGGAACAGCTACAAAAACAAACGAAGC
>NZ_BRLB01000058.1 GCF_027923465.1 Vallitalea longa | reverse complement strand
GGAGCTGCATACTTACCTTTGGATTTCAATTACCCAAGTCAAAGGATTCAGTTTATGTTGGATGACTGTGGGGTTAAGCTTTTATTATCTAACTTTGATCTAGATATGGAATATGAAGGTATAGAAATTCTGAAATTCAATAGTGTTGAGTGCCCACAATATGAAGAAAGTAATATTATTACTGATCGTTCTAGTAGTGATTTAGCTTACATAATGTATACATCTGGAAGTACGGGTAAACCAAAAGGTGTAATGGTAGAGCAAATGAATATCGTTAGGCTTGTAGAAAATATAAGTTATGTACAACTTAGAGAAGGTGACCATTTACTTCAGACAGGATCTATTGCATTTGATGCAGCCACATTTGAGATATGGGGAAGTCTCCTAAATGGTTTAACTTTATTTATGGTACCACAAGAAAAGATATTATCAAGCGATATACTGGAAAAGATAATCTATGACAATAAAATAAATATAATGTGGTTGACAGTATCCCTATTCAATAAAATCATATCTGAGAATGAAAATGTTTTTAATTCTTTAGATACGATATTGGTTGGTGGTGATAAACTAACACCAA
>NZ_BRLB01000057.1 GCF_027923465.1 Vallitalea longa | reverse complement strand
AGTAGAAAAAACAAGTTTTTCAAGAAAACATAAACTATTCGTGGAAGAAGAATTGAAACAACTGAAAAAATATGCGGCAGAAAATGGAGTGACCATGGCAGCACTACTATGCACAGCCTACGGGAAGGTCTTGAAACATTGGAGCAATCAAAGGAGATTCGCAATAAACCTGACAGTATTTAACCGACTACCATTTCATGAAGACGTGAACAATATCATAGGAGACTTCACATCCGTCATACTCATAGACTGTGACCTGAAAGAAAAGAACTTCATAGACCAAGTAAAAGGGGTACAGGAAAAAATACTAAGTGCATTGGAACACAGGCATTATGATGGAGTAGAATTCATCAGAGACCTGGCAAAAGAAAACAACATGATAAATCAGGTAATAACACCGATAGTATTTACCGACGTAGGAGATAACTATCAATATGAAAACGAAAATGAAGAAATAGCATATGAACCAATAATGGAAGAATTCCAAGGAATAACCCAGACATCACAAGTATACTTAGACAATCAGGTAGCACAACGCAATGGACAATTAAGCATTGTATGGGATTACATTCAAGACATATTTGAAGAA
>NZ_BRLB01000056.1 GCF_027923465.1 Vallitalea longa | reverse complement strand
GTATTACTATGAGATTAAAAGTATCTAAATCCAAAAATGCCGCTTCTTTTTACGTAATTAAATCCGTTTATAACCCCAAAACACAATCTAACACTTCAAAGATTGTTGAAAAACTCGGAACTGAAGCCGAACTTAGAAAAAAACTAGAAGGTCGAGACCCTTATGAATGGGCCAATGAATATATCGCTGAACTCAACCAAAAAGAAAAGGTTAACAAACGCAAAGTCATTGTTGAATGTTCTCAATTCAAGCTCATTGGCAAAGATACGCAACACGCTTTCAACGGTGGCTACCTGTTCCTTCAACAACTTTATCACCAACTGGGGCTTCACAAGATTTCTAAAGACATCACTTCCAGACATAAATTCACCTTTGACCTGAATGCTATTCTTTCACGTTTAGTTTATGGGAGAATACTCTTCCCCTCTTCTAAACTTAATACCTTTGAAGAATCAAAGCGTTTATTGGAGCAACCTACTTTTGATTTACAGCACATTTATCGTGCCTTAGGGATTATCGCTGACGAATCGGATTTTATTCAGGCAGAGTTATATAAAAATAGTCTCTCCATTTCTAAAAGAAATGACCA
>NZ_BRLB01000055.1 GCF_027923465.1 Vallitalea longa | reverse complement strand
CCCATCTTCTTTAATCCATCTTTCCTTGTAGAAAGTCACATTTTTGAATGCCTCATAGAGCCTCTGATCCTTATCAAATATTCTGATGTCAAATGATTTACCAGATGAAGAGTGAATCCACCCTTCAGGGGCAAGAGCCCAATCTTTAAGGTGCTTTTTTAGTTTTTTAATAGACTGTGTGGTGATGAAAGAGCGCCCACCTATATCATTAAACTTTCTGTTGTCTGTTGAGGATAAACCAGCATCTGTACAAACGACAAACTTAGATAGCTTGAAATCATGGATAATCTGCTTTTCAAGAGGTCTTAAGGTGATTTGTTCATTAGTGTTGCCGCTGTGGATGTTAAAGGCAAGAGGAATGCCGTCACCATCCATGAACAGACCCATTTCCACAATGGGGTTTGGTTTGTGCTCTTTACTAAAGCCGTATTGTTTAAGACCATCCTCCTGTTCAATCTCAAAAAAGTAGTTGGTGCAGTCATAGTAGAGGATATGGTCATTTCTTTTAGAAATGGAGAGACTATTTTTATATAACTCTGCCTGAATAAAATCCGATTCGTCAGCGATAATCCCTAAGGCACGATAAATGTGCTGTAAATCAAAAGTAGGTTGCTCCAATA
>NZ_BRLB01000054.1 GCF_027923465.1 Vallitalea longa | reverse complement strand
AAGTTCATATCTTTCAACTGATTTATTATTTCATTTGTTGTGAATTTGTTATCCAGTTTCTTTTCCAGATATCTATACAAAACGAGAGCCAGAAAACAAGTAGTAAAGTGTGCTTTAATTCGGTCATTTCTGCGAAGGAATACAGGTCTAGCTTTAAATTCACTTTTCATAATCCTAAAGCATTCTTCAATCTCCCAGCGCTGATGATTGATTTTAGCAATTGTTGACACCTCTTCTTCTAGATTTGTACATACAGCATAAAAACCGTCATACATAGCCTCTTTCGCGATGGCTTTTTCATCAAGACTATAGACAGCTTTTTCAGCAACTTCGCCATCATTAGTAACCTTGGTAGCACAGATGAAGCGTTTATAATCATTCTGTCTTTTTTTATCGATACTCTTTGGATTACTGCTAATAAGTTTGACTGCACGCTCGAGTTGTCTGGTTCTGATTTGTTGCTGATAATCACGGTATTTCAGAGAATATGTTACAATCAGTTTTTGTTCAATCCCATCTTCTTTAATCCATCTTTCCTTGTAGAAAGTCACATTTTTGAATGCCTCATAGAGCCTCTGATCCTTATCAAATATTCTGATGTCAAATGATTTACCAGATGAAGAGTGAATCCACCCTTCA
>NZ_BRLB01000053.1 GCF_027923465.1 Vallitalea longa | reverse complement strand
TTATATTAACAAATTAAGAAGTGTGAATAAGAACATTACTATTATAAATGGGTATGGTCCAACTGAAAACACTACATTTTCCACTTGTTTTACGATACAGAAGGAATATAAGCACAATATACCTATAGGAAAACCTATCAGTAATTCAAAAGCTTTTGTATTGGATAGTATTCTAAGGTTACAACCTATAGGTGTTGTAGGAGAACTGTTCGTAAGTGGTGATGGAGTAGCAAGAGGATATCTCAATAATGAAAAGTTGACAAGAGAAAGATTCATGCAAAATCCTTATGTGTCTGGGGAAAGGATGTATAAGACAGGTGACTTGGCAAGATGGTTACCAGATGGAAACATAGAATTCTGTGGAAGAGCAGATGATCAAGTCAAGTTAAGAGGGTACAGAATAGAATTGGGTGAAATAGAAAGCCAGTTATTATCGGATAAAAGGATTAAAGAGGCTGTAGTAGTATCAAAAGGTGAGACCGATATTGATAAATATTTGTGTGCATATGTAACAACAATTGAAGAGGTAAGTGACAATACGATCAAGGAAAATCTTAGTATAGCATTACCAGATTATATGATACCATCCGCTATAGTCAGGTTAGAAAATATGCCAATAACAATTAATGGAAAGATTGACAAGAAAGCATTGCCAACACCTCA
>NZ_BRLB01000052.1 GCF_027923465.1 Vallitalea longa | reverse complement strand
TAATGGATAAAAATATAAGTTGGTCATTAAAAACGCCAGCAAATGGAGTAAGTATAAATACAGAAACAGGGTTATTGGAAGCAACTAACCAGGCAGATGCAGGAACAGTTACAGTAGTAGCATCTAGCAATGGAATGCATGAAGAAAAAATCGTAACAATAGAAAAAGCAGAACCAGAAGTAACAAATATAATAATTAATGGTGAAAGTATAATAAATGTACCAACAGAAATAACAAGTCCAAATGAAACAGAGTATAAAGGTATAGTAAAAAACCAATACGGAAATGTAATGGATGAAAATATAAGTTGGTCATTAAAAACACCAGTACCAGGAGTAAGTATAAATCCTATAACAGGATTATTGGAAATAACCAACCAAGCAAAAGCGGGAACAGTTGTAGTAGTGGCAACTAGCGATGGACTGCAACAAGAAAAACCAGTAACAATAGAAAAAACAGAACCAGAAGTAACAAATATTATCATAGATGGAGCTAGCAGTATAAATGTACCAACCCAAGAAAATAGTCCAGAAACAATTGATTATAATGCAGTAATAAAAGATCAGTACGGAAATGTGATGGATGAAAATATAAGTTGGTCATTAAAAACGCCAGCAAATGGAGTAAGTATAAATTTAGAGACTGGAGTATTAC
This sequence comes from Vallitalea longa, assembly GCF_027923465.1. Taxonomy (NCBI): domain Bacteria; kingdom Bacillati; phylum Bacillota; class Clostridia; order Lachnospirales; family Vallitaleaceae; genus Vallitalea; species Vallitalea longa. Next base: position 11 of record NZ_BRLB01000052.1, on the reverse strand, counting down.
AAATAACCAAC
>NZ_BRLB01000051.1 GCF_027923465.1 Vallitalea longa | reverse complement strand
GTATTACAAGTAACTAACCAAGCGGATGCAGGAATAGTTGTAGTAATGGCTTCTAGCGGTGGAATGCAGGAAGAAAAAACCGTAACAATAGAAAAAGCAGAATCAGAAGTAACAAATATAACAATAAGTGGTGAAAGTGTAATAAACGTACCAACAGAAATAACAAGTCCAAAGGAAACAGAGTATACAGGTATAGTAAAAGACCAATACGGAAATGTGATGGATGAAAATATAAGTTGGTCATTAAAAACACCAATAACAGGAATAAGTATAAATCCAGAAACAGGGTTATTGGGAGTAACCAACCAAGCAAATGCAGGAACAGTTACAGTAGTGGTATCTAGTAATGGAGTGCAACAAGAAAAACAAGTAGCAATAGAAAAAACAGAACCAGAAGTAACAAATATCATTATAGATGGAGCTAGCAGTATAAATGTACCAACCCAAAAGAATAGTCCAGAAACAATTGATTATAATGCAGTAATAAAAGATCAGTACGGAAATGTAATGGATAAAGATGTAAGTTGGTCATTAAAGATACCAGTAACAGGAGTAAGTATAAATTCGATAACAGGGTTACTGAAAGTAACTAACCAAGCGGATGCAGGAACCGTTGTAGTAATGGCTTCTAGTAATGGAATGACTGAAGAAAAAACAGTAACGATAGAAAAAGCAGAATCAGAAGTAACAAATATCATTATAGATGGAGCTAGCAGTATAAATGTGCCAACCCAAAAGAATAGTCCAGA
>NZ_BRLB01000050.1 GCF_027923465.1 Vallitalea longa | reverse complement strand
GAGAGCTGTCGAAGGTGAAGCCGATGACTAGGGTGAAGTCGTAACAAGGTAGCCGTATCGGAAGGTGCGGCTGGATCACCTCCTTTCTAAGGAAAATAAGGAAGGTCGAGGCCTAACTTATAAAGATATAAGGAAAAGAATGGAAAAAACAATAACTAAGAATAGTAATTGTTTCACTGTTGAGTATTCAAGGAAGAAAACAAAGTGAATACAGAGAATTTCTGGTGGCGATGCGTCTATGGGAAACACCCGTTCTCATACCGAACACGATGGTTAAGCCATAAACGGCCGATGGTACTTGGTTGGAAACGACCTGGGAGAGTAGGTGGCTGCCAGATTACCAGTTTACTTTTAAAACTAAACATGACAATAACAAATTCTTTAGTATAGAGATATGTTAAAGGATTTAATTAACAGTCGTGAAAAGATGAAAGTAAAAAAAATAAAAAAGTGCTTGACACAGCCTAGTGACTATGATAATATATCCTAGCGCTTAACACAAGCCAAAGAACAAATGAACATTGAAAACTTCACATTGAGATTATTAAATCTAACTTATATTATAGAAGCGACTATTAAATAGTAAGCTGAAATAAATAAGGAAGATAAAATAATTAGACATCAAATAAAATCAAAATCCTTGAAATAAAATTAGTAACCATATATCGCGTATGGTAACTAAAGAAACAAGAAAGACCAAAGCAAAAGAACAAGCTACGACAAATAACTTGTAAATCTTAGCTCTTAGCAAGACGAAGGTCAAGCTAATAAGAGCATAGGGTGGATGCCTTGGCACTAGGAGCCGATGAAGGACGTGATAAGCTGCGAAAAGCTTCGGGGAGGCGCAAATAGCCATCGAACCGGAGATATCCGAATGGGGAAA
>NZ_BRLB01000049.1 GCF_027923465.1 Vallitalea longa | reverse complement strand
GTTTCTTTGAGATAGGCGGAAACTCCATAAAAATAATGCAGATGGTAGCAAAAATAGAAGAAAGATTCCAAGTGGAGATAGAATTCAGAACAATATTTGAAGGAAAGACAATCAAAAAAATCAGTGACGAAATAAGAGACAACCAAGGAAAAGAAATCACAAGAAAATACAAGAAGTGGACAACAGACGAAGAACACGTGAACCAGCCATTCCCATTAACAGGCATACAGAGTTCATATCTCCTTGGAAGAAAAGAAGCCTATGAGCTAGGAGGAGTTTCCACACATATATACAATGAATTCGAGACAATAGCAGACCTAAAAAGATTGAACGACAGTTTGAACAAACTAATAAAGAGACACCCCATGTTAAGAGCAATAATAACAGAAGAAGGCAAACAGCAAATACTCAGCCATATACCAGAATATCAAATCGAAATAGAGGACATTAAAGCTCTAAGCAAGAACAAACAGATAAAAGCCATTGAATCAGAAAGAAGCCGTATGTCCCATGAAGTATTCAAAACAGATGAATGGCCATTATTTAGGATAAAAGCGTTCTACCTAACAAAAGAAGTCGTATACCTATGTGTCGGCATGGATTTGTTGATAGCGGATGCCAGCAGCATAAGAATCATGCTGAACGAACTGGGTATGTATTACGATGATGAAAAAGTGGAATTGAAAAAACTGAACTTCAACTTCAGGGATTACGTATTAGCACGAAAAGAAATGGAAAACACGGAAATCTACTTGAGGGACAAGACCTATTGGCTAGACAGGGTGGCAGACTTTCCATTAGCACCAGAGGTACCATTAAAGATAAAACCAAGTGAAGTAGAAAAAACAAGTTTTTCAAGAAAACATAAACTATTCGTGGAAGAAGAATTGAAACAACTGAAAAAATATGCGGCAGAAAATGGAGTGACCATGGCAGCACTACTATGCACAGCCTACGGGAAG
>NZ_BRLB01000048.1 GCF_027923465.1 Vallitalea longa | reverse complement strand
AGAAACAACAGATTATAATGCAGTAATAAAAGATCAGTATGGAAATGTACTGAATAAAGATGTAAGTTGGTCGTTAAAAACACCAGCAAATGGAGTAAGTATAAATCCAGAGACTGGTTTATTACAAGTAACTAACCAAGCGGATGCAGGAACAGTTGTAGTAATGGCTTCTAGCGATGGAATGCAGCAAGAAAAAACCGTAACAATAGATAAAGAAGAACCAATAGCAACAAATATAATAATAAATGGTGAAAGTATAATAGATGTACCAACCCAAGAAAATAGTCCGGAAACAACTGATTATAATGCAGTAATAAAAGATCAATACGGAAATGTGATGGATGAAAATATAAGTTGGTCATTAAAAACACCAATAACAGGAATAAGTATAAATCCAGAGACTGGTTTATTACAAATAACCAACCAAGCAAATGCAGGAACAGTTATAGTAGTGGCATCTAGCAATGGAGTGCAAGAAGAAAAAACCGTAACAATAGAAAAAGTAGAATCAGAAGTAACAAATATAATAATAAGTGGTGAAAGTGTAATAAACGTACCAACAGAAATAACAAGTCCAAAGGAAACAGAGTATACAGGTATAGTAAAAGACCAATACGGAAATGTGATGGATGAAGATGTAAGTTGGTCATTAAAAACACCAGCAAATGGAGTAAGTATAAATCCAGAGACTGGAACATTACAAGTGACCAACCAGGCAGATGCAGGAACAGTTATAGTAGTGGTATCTAGTAATGGAGTGCAACAAGAGAAACAAGTAGCAATAGAAAAAACAGAACCAGAAGTAACAAATATCATTATAGATGGAGCTAGTAGTATAAATGTGCCAACCCAAAAGAATAGTCCGGAAACAACTGATTATAATGCAGTAATAAAAGATCAGTATGGAAATGTACTGAATAAAGATGTAAGTTGGTCGTTAAAAACACCAGCAAATGGAGTAAGTATAAATCCAGAGACTGGTTTATTACAAATAACCAACC
>NZ_BRLB01000046.1 GCF_027923465.1 Vallitalea longa | reverse complement strand
CCATAGTCTCCTGTCCTATAGATTCTTCCTAGTTCATCATGGTCTATGAATGCTTTTTGTGTTTTTTCTTTGTCTTTTTTATATCCTGATGCTACTCCTTTGCCTCCTATGTATATTTCTCCTTTTGTTCCTATGGGACATTGCTTTTGTTCTTCACTTAGTATATGTATCGTTTGATTGGCAAGGGGCATTCCGTATGGTATGCTTTTCCATGTCTCATCCATCTGATTTATGGGGTAATAAATTGACCATATGGATGCTTCTGTAGCTCCTCCAAGGCTTATTACCTGTGATTTTTCAAAGTAATTTTTTATGTTCTCTGGTAATTTTAGTGGAATCCAGTCTCCACTTAACATTATGGTCCTTAACTTCTTGAAGTCGTATTTTTTGTATTCTTCTTGATTTTCTGCTATATGCTCTATCATCATATTCATTATTGCAGGTACTGTGTTCCATATACTCACTCCTGATTCAAGTACTGTTCTGGTCAGTTCTTCTGGGTCTCTTTGGTCTTTTACCAGTATCAACGTTGCTCCTGTTGACAGGGCCCCGAACACGTCATATACTGATAAGTCGAAGCACATGGATGATACTCCTATGATTTTATCTTTGCTGTCTACATGGAATCTTTCGTTTATGTCCTGTATCGTATTGGTTACCGCTTTTTGTGATATGACCACACCTTTTGGTTCTCCTGTACTTCCTGATGTATAGATTATATATGCTATGTCTTCTTTTGATACTTCTACATCTATTTCATCACTTGAATACCTGTCCTTTATTTCTTCTTGATATTTTTGAGTGCTTAGTACTTTTTTTGCGTTACTGTTCTTTAGGATGTACTCTTTTCTTGTTTTGGGATATTCTTTGTCTATAGCGATATATATTCCACCTGCTTTTACGATACCGACTACATTTATGATTGTCGCTATGTCTCTTGAGGCTATTACAGCTACTGCATCACCTTTTTCTACGCCTTCTTGAATCAGGTATGCTGCTACTTGATTGGAGCATCTATCCAGTTCACTATAGGTTAGTTGTTCTTCTTTGTCTT
>NZ_BRLB01000045.1 GCF_027923465.1 Vallitalea longa | reverse complement strand
TTTCCCCATTCGGATATCTCCGGTTCGATGGCTATTTGCGCCTCCCCGAAGCTTTTCGCAGCTTATCACGTCCTTCATCGGCTCCTAGTGCCAAGGCATCCACCCTATGCTCTTATTAGCTTGACCTATACATTTTTCTGTTTTAGTAATTCTTTGCTTTGAATTTCTTTATGTTTAAAAGAAATTTTAAAGCTTAGATAAACTTAAATAGAATAAATGTTTCATTAATACTTATCTTTCAATAAGTTGTCTCGCTAAGAGCTAAGATTTACAAGTTATTTGTCGTAGCTTGTTCTTTTGCTTTGGTCTTTCTTGTTTCTTTAGTTACCATACGCGATATATGGTTACTAATTTATTTCAAGGATTTTGATTTTATTTGATGTCTAATTATTTTATCTTCCTTATTTATTTCAGCTTACTATTTAATAGTCGCTTCTATATATAAGTTAGATTTAATAATCTCAATGTGAAGTTTTCAATGTTCATTTTGACAGCTTAGCTATGTTACCACAGCTTACTTTGTTTGTCAAGTCTCTTTTTTTAGAGACAATGGAGATAAGGAGATTCGAACTCCTGACCCCCTGCTTGCAAGGCAGGTGCTCTCCCAACTGAGCTATACCCCCAGGGTCATTTTGGTTATTTTTATTTAGTTATATATATGGTGGGCTCAAGTGGACTCGAACCACCGACCTCACGCTTATCAGGCGTGCGCTCTAACCAGCTGAGCTATGAGCCCATAACACACACTAGGCGTGTAAGTTTTATTGGTAATCTGGCAGCCACCTACTCTCCCAGGTCGTTTCCAACCAAGTACCATCGGCCGTTTATGGCTTAACCATCGTGTTCGGTATGAGAACGGGTGTTTCCCATAGACGCATCGCCACCAGAAATTTTCTGTATTCACTTTGTTTTTCTTCCTTGAATACTCAACAGTGAAACAATTACTATTCTTAGTTATTGTTTTTTTCATTCTTTTCCTTAGATCTTTATAAGTTAGGCCTCGACCTTCCTTATTTTCCTTAGAAAGGAGGTGATCCAGCCGCACCTTCCGATACGGCTACCTTGTTACGACTTCACCCTAGTCATCGGCTTCACCTTCGACAGCTCTCTCTTTACAGTTGAGTCACTGGCTTCGGG
>NZ_BRLB01000044.1 GCF_027923465.1 Vallitalea longa | reverse complement strand
ATCTAGCTTATGTGATATATACATCAGGCTCAACAGGAAAACCAAAAGGAGTAATGATTGAGCATAGAAATGTAATCAACCTGACGAAAGGAATGCAAGAAGAGATAGATTTTTCAGAAGGCAAGAAGATGCTGGCTTTGACAACCATGTCATTTGATATATTCGTCCTAGAGACAATAGTGCCGCTGCTTAGTGGAATGACAGTAATAATCGCAGATGAGAAGCAGCAGAAAAATCCTAAGGAAATAAAAAGAATAATAATGGAACATGAAATAGATATGCTTCAAGTAACACCGTCAAGACTTAGGATACTCCTTGAGGATAAAAGCAATGCTTCATTCATGGATACACTAAAGGAACTGATAGTTGGGGGAGAAAAATTCCCAGAAGAAGTATTGGAAGAAAGACAACTAAAAGACAGCAGTGCAAAAATATATAATGTATACGGACCAACAGAAACAACGGTATGGTCAACACTAAAAAGAGTAGACGAAGATGGTGTAACAAACATCGGAAAACCTATAGCTAACACAAGAGCATATATAGTAGGAAAAAGTGGACAAGAGCAAGGGATAGGCATACCAGGAGAACTGTACATAGCAGGTGATGGTTTAGCAAGAGGATACTTGAACAGTGAAGAACTTACAAAAGAAAGATTCGTAGAATCATCATATAGAGACAAAGAAATGATGTACAAAACAGGAGACTTGGCTAAATGGAAGGAAAACGGAGAACTGGAGTATCTTGAAAGGGTAGACAATCAGGTAAAGATAAGAGGATACAGAATAGACCTAGGTGAAATAGAAAAAGAAATCAAAAAATGTGAAGGCATAAAAGAATCAGTAGTAGTAGACTTTGAAGACACAAGCAAATATAAATACCTAAGTGCATATATAGTAGCAGATGAAGAAAAGCATGAAGAAAAAGGGGAAAAAACATCCATAAGCAAAATACGAGAGCATTTAGGAAAAAAACTACCAGAATATATGATCCCATCCTACATGATATATGTAGATGAACTACCATTAACCCCTAACGGGAAAATAGACCGAAAACAGTTGCCAAAACCAGAAGAAAACACAAAAGATAGAGGAGAATACGTAGCTCCTGTAGACGAGATAGAAAAAGGCATGGTCGAAATATGGAAAGAAGTATTGGGAATTGACCGCAACATTGGAACACAGGAGAGTTTCTTTGAGATAGGCGGAAACTCCATAAAAATAATGCAGATGGTAGCAAAAATAGAAGAAAGATTCCAAGTGGAGATAGAATTCAGAACAATATTTGAAGGAAAGACAATCAAAAAAATCAGTGA
>NZ_BRLB01000043.1 GCF_027923465.1 Vallitalea longa | reverse complement strand
TATAAATTGCAATATTAAATGTCCGGTATTTTCAAATAAAATTTTATAGTGTAGATATATTGTATTTTTTTAATATCTAGTTTGGCGTAGCGTACCATTTACAATGAGAGAGGCATGTGATAGCCTAGTATAAGAGGCTTGCATCACGCTCTTTGTGATGGATGCCCCTGATGCAAGAAAATCACATGCCTAGAGGCTCGTTGTCAATGGCAAACGGCCGACTTGATAAACCCTTCTACGCTGCCTCTATATCTCTTTCATATACTTCTATTGATGTTTTATATTTTAGTATTTTACGTGGATAATTGTTTATCCAATATTCAATCTGCTTTATTTCTTTATTTGTATATTTACTAATGTCTACCCCTTTTGGAATGAACCTTCTAATAATCTTATTTGCATTCTCATTACTTCCTCTTTCCCATGAACTATAAGGATGAGCATAATATGCCATTGTTCGATTCTTCTTTGTTAATATCGATTTTTCTATAGCTTCTTGGTTTACAAACTCACACCCATTATCCATAGTTATACTCTTAAAAATTTTTTTGAATTTATATCTATGTTTTCGTTCTAATTTATCTAGAATTTGTGCTACACTCTTTTGGGTTTTATCCTTCATTTTAAAAATAAGATTTCTTCTTGATTTTCTTTCTGTCAGTACCAACAATACTGTTTTAGAGCCTCTTCCGCTGACTACGCAGTCCATCTCCCAGTGACCAAGATTTTCCCTGCTATTAATATCTTTTGAACGTTCATCAATACTTCTGCTGACAGTATTATTCAATGCTGTCTTTCTAACTTTTCTGTATTTTCTCTTAGGACCTTTTCTCTTTACTAACAAATGTTTATTACTCAGGTTTAGAAAGACTCCCTTATCAATGTAATTATAAACTGTCTTAGTGCAAATGGACGTTTCAAATTTCAGACCTTCTTTTTTTATTCTTCCTATAACCACATCTGGAGAATGCTTTTCATTTATTATTTTATCTTCAATATATGATGCTAATTTATGATCGTGACCAATTTTTAAACTAGGTCCCTTATTTGCAGCATTTTCTAAATATTTTCTATGGGCTACATCAGCACAATATTCGTAACGCTCTGTCAAATCACTATTTAAAAGTTTTACTTTACCTCTAGCTATTTCTCGCCGTATTGTACGTTCTGACTTACCTATTTGGATTGCAATTTCAGCATTTGATATTTTTGCTTTTTTCAAAGCTTCAATTTTATATCTTTCTTTCTCTGTAAGGTATTTATTTTTCTTTGGATTTGTAGTATTATTAATTTGATTCATTTGAATGATTTTCTCCTATAGTTGTTTTTGTGGTGATTACACTATAACAGAAATCTTCAAATGAATCATTTCTTTTTTATTTTGTTTATTCGGACATTTCATTATACAACTTTGC
>NZ_BRLB01000042.1 GCF_027923465.1 Vallitalea longa | reverse complement strand
TCCTCGTATTATATAGTAGTAGTGTTTATAGTCCCTCTCCAAGGACTGTATGCTATACTATTGGAGATACTGTGGATTGGTTTCATCCTCCTACCACTTGATGGTTCCAGAAAGGCTCCAACCACAGACTCATTGTATATTTGTTAATCAGTTAGATACCGCATGACGGTTTATTTAGAACGAGGTTACAATCGCAAAGAGTATCCGTGGTTCCAAAACAGTATCAAATACATTTAAGGAGATTTATTATGATATACGTAGGTATTGATGTTTCTAAGGATAAGCATGATTGCTTTATCACTAATTCAGATGGCGAAGTGTTATATAAAGCATTTACCATTCCAAACAATAGAGATGGTTTTGATGAACTTTACCAGAAGATTGAATCCGTTACAGTTGTTTTAACTAACGTAAAAGTAGGCTTAGAAGCCACTGGACACTACAGCTATAACATCTTGGGATATCTTCTTAATAAAGGTCTGACCACCTTTGTTATCAATCCGTTACATACCAATCTTTACAGAAAAAGTCTAAGTCTTAGAAAGACGAAAACGGATAAAGTTGATGCCCGTACGATTGCTACTATGCTCATGTCTGATGTGAACTTAAAATCCTACTCAGACACATTTTACCATAATGAAGAGTTAAAATCATTAACTCGTTATCGTTTTGATAAAGTAAAAGAGCGAGCAAAATTAAAATCGTCTATTTCTCGTCTTGTTACAATTCTTTTCCCTGAACTTGAGAAGCTTGTTTCAACACTACATACAGCATCTACTTATGCTCTTTTATACGAATTCCCTAGCGCTTCATCCGTTGCTAATGCTCACCTTACAAGGCTTACTAACCTTTTAAACACCTCTTCTAAAGGTCGATATTCAAAAGAAACAGCAATTCTTTTTAGAGAATGTGCAAGAACATCTATAGGTTCTCATATGCCCGCAAAATCACTTGAATTAAAGCATACCATCAAATTAATATATGAATTAGATAACCAAATTTCTGAAATTGAATCAGAAATTAAAATCATTATGGATGACATCAATTCTCCTATTCTTAGCATTCCTGGCATTAGTTATCGTATGGGTGCTATGATTCTTGCTGAGATTGGTGACTTTAATAGGTTTTCATCCGCTGATAAAATCCTAGCATTTGCTGGAATGTCCCCATCTACATATCAGTCAGGGAAATTAGAATCAAGTTATTCCCATATGGAAAAGCGTGGTTCTAAATATTTGCGATATGCATTGTTTAACTCCACGAAATTTGTTTGTAATTGGGATCCTACATACGCTGCTTATCTTTCCAAAAAGAGAGCCGAAGGTAAACATTATAATGTTGCAATTACTCATGCCACCAAGAAACTAGTTCGCTTAATATATCAACTAGAAAAAAGTGGTCAATTATATAAACAAGTTTCTTAATTAGTTTTCTGTAAGTATCTCTTTTTTGAGCACCTGTGAAGATGCTCTATTTGCCATGCAATTTTCAGTGTTCAAATTTGTTTAAATGTTTTTAAGTGTTCAAACAAAATAATTTATTTTAGTCTTGACTTTTAATAGTTAGTCTTTCT
>NZ_BRLB01000041.1 GCF_027923465.1 Vallitalea longa | reverse complement strand
TATGATTGATTTATGATAATGTCTTAGTGTACCACAATTGATTATGTCCTATTTATTAATTATGGTATATAATAAAACCTCATGTATTTTAAAGACAGAGGTGATTATCATTAGAAAGGTAAACTTAAACATGACAGAACAATATAAATATGAAGTTATTAAAAAATTAGTTGAAACTAACGGGAATAAGGATAATGCCGCTCTGAAACTAAGCTGTACTAGACGACATATAAATCGTTTGATCAAAGGTTATTTAAACCAAGGAAAGACTTTTTTTGTTCATGGTAATCGTGGTCGCAAACCATCACATACAATAGAAAGCAATATTAAAGAAAATATCATAGATCTTCATCGAACAAAATATTTTGGCACCAACTTCACTCATTATTGTGAGTTGCTAGAAGAGCATGAAAATATTAATGTTTCTGTAAGTACTATATATAACATTCTTATGTCTGAAGGGATGCTTTCACCTAAAGCTAGACGTCTCACTAAAAAGAAAATGCGTTCTAAGCTGAAAGAACAAAGAAAAGCTACTAAATCAAAGAAAGAGGTTGCTAAACTTACAGAAAATATAGTCGCCCTTGAAGATGCTCATCCTCGTAGACCACGTTGTGCTTTTTTTGGTGAGATGATTCAAATGGATGCTTCCATACACAATTGGTTTGGGGATAAAAAAACTCATCTACATATTGCTGTTGATGATGCTACAGGAGCTATTGTTGGCGCATATTTTGATAAACAAGAAACTTTGAAAGGCTACTATAATGTTTTCCATCAAATTTTAAATGATCATGGTATTCCCTATATGTTTTATACTGATAGACGTACTGTTTTTGAATATAAGCAAAAAAAATCTTCTTCTCTTGAAAAGGATACTTTTACTCAGTTTGGTTATGCTTGTAAACAGTTGGGGGTTGAAATTAGAACAACCAGCAATCCGCAAGCCAAAGGTCGCGTAGAACGAATGTTCCAAACATTACAATCGCGCCTACCAATCGAATTAAGATTAGCAAGCGCAACAACCATAGAACAAGCAAATATATTTTTGGACTCCTACATACAAAAATATAATGCTAAGTTTGCTCTGCCCATTAATAATATCAAATCTGTTTTTGAAAAACAACCAGATATTGAAAAAATTAACCTTACTCTTGCAGTTCTTGTAGACCGTAAAATTGATAATGGTCACTGTATCCGATTAAACAAAAAGTATTATAAGCCTATAGATTCTAACGGTTACCCTGTTTATTACCATAAAGGAACACAGGCTCTAGTTATTAAATCATTTGATGAACAACTATTTACTAGCATAGGAGAAAAAGTATACTCTCTAGACGAAATACCAGAACATGAATATACATCAAGAAATTTTCATTTCCCTAAAAGCACTGTGAAACCTCGTAAAAGATATATTCCGCCAATGTCTCATCCGTGGAAAAAGAGTATTTTTACTAAGTTTGTTAAAAAACAAAAACATTATTATGAACAATCATTTGATTCTGCAATGCATTCTCAAGCTTTGACAAGCATAGCTAGATAAAATTCCATAAAAATAGCTTTTATGCCGCGAAAGCCTATTTATAATGAGAAAATGGCATGTTATGCTTTTTGCAAGGCATCCCATCAATACACTTGCTATGCTACAAACAGGTTAGGGGATGCTTCTGATGCATAAAACCATGCCATTAGAGGCTCGTTGTAAATAGGACCGTGGAATAAATGCGGAAGTTATTAAAGCACCAAAATAATCGGTGCTCATATTTTAAAAATTTCGAGACATTTTCAAAAATGCTTGACA
>NZ_BRLB01000040.1 GCF_027923465.1 Vallitalea longa | reverse complement strand
CGGGAGTTTGACACTTGCGACTTTATAAATTCTTTACAATGCCTATAAAATGGCTATTTTTTGTCAAATTTTACATATATTATTTGCGTGTCATAGCGTGTCGTGGTATAATATAAGTAACTGGGGGCGTTGTTATGAGATTAAAAATATCTAAATCCAAAAATGTTGAGATACTTTATGTTATAAAAACCGTTTATATTGATGGTAAACAGAGGACTAAGACCGTTGAGCGATTAGGTTCTGTTGTTGAGTTAAAAGAGAAATTAAATGGAAAAGATCCTATCAAGTGGGCTAAGGAGTATATTGCTGACCTTAACAGAAAAGAAAAAGAGGGTACTAGTGAGATCTTGGTTAAGTATTCACCTGTTAAAGAAATTCCTAAGAATGAACAGTTTTCTTTCAATGGTGGCTATCTTTTTCTTCAAAAGATTTATCACCAACTTGGTCTTTATAGAATCTGTAGTGATATTTCTGATAGGCATAAGTTTACTTTTGATCTTGATTCTATTCTTTCTAGATTGGTATATGGCAGAATTATTTTTCCATCTTCTAAACTGGCTACTTGTGAGCTTTCTAAGAAGTTTATTGAGCAACCTCATTTTGATATTCAACATGTTTATAGAGCTCTTAGTGTTCTTTCTACAGAGTCTGATTTTATTCAATCATCCCTCTATAAGCATAGTTTAAAGATTTCTAAGCGTAATACAGGAATTCTTTTTTATGATTGTACGAATTTCTTCTTTGAGATTGAACAGCCTGACGTTGATGGATTAAGGCAATATGGTGTTTCTAAGGAACATAGACCAAACCCTATTGTCCAAATGGGATTATTTATGGATGGTGATGGTGTCCCTCTTGCTTTTAGTATTAATAAAGGTAATACTAATGAACAAGTTACTTTGAAGCCTTTAGAGAAAACTATTTTATCTGATTTTGATCTTTCTAAGTTTGTCGTTTGTACGGATGCAGGTCTTGCTTCTAACAGTAATAGAAAGTTTAATACTAAAGGGGATAGAGCTTTTGTCACAACTCAATCTATCAAAAAATTAAAGAAACCTCTTAAAATGTGGGCTCTTGACCCTGAAGGCTGGAAACTCTCTGGTAGTTCAAAGACTTATGATATTTCTAAGCTTGATGAGATAATTGACAACATGTGTTTAGAGGATAAATTGAAGGCTAAGTCTAGAGTTTTTTATAAACAGCGTTGGATTAATGAGAATGGTTTAGAGCAAAAGCTTATTATCACCTATTCTGCTAAATATAAGGACTATCAAAAAAATATCCGTCAGTCTCAAATTGAACGCGCTCAGAAATTGATAACATCTAATCCCAAAAGAATCTCAAAGCCTAAACAAAATGATTTTAAACGTTTTATAAAAAAGACTAACTGTACTACAGATGGTGAAATTGCTGATAATATAGTATTTAGTATTGATGAAGATATTATCGTTAAAGAGGCAGCTTTTGATGGTTTCTATGGTGTTTGTACTAACCTTATGGATGATGCTTCCGAAATAATCAAGGTGAACAAGCGTCGTTGGCAGATTGAAGAATGCTTTAGAATTATGAAAAGTGAGTTTAAATCAAGACCTGTATATTTGAGTCGAGATGATAGGATACAAGCACATTTTACTACTTGCTTCATCTCGTTAATCATTTATAGACTACTTGAAAAAAAGCTTGAAGAAAAATATACCTGTAGTGAAATTATTAACGGACTAAGAGATATGAATTTTCTAGAGATTAAAGGTGAAGGCTATGTACCCGCATATACAAGAACTGATTTTACTGATGATTTACATAATGCTTTTGGTTTTAAAACCCACTATCAGATAGTGACAAAGAAAAAAATGAAAGAAATTTTTAGAACTACTAAAAAATAGTTCATGGTACGCACTTTTCAGCACAACCAAAAAGCTCGCAAAACCTTATTTTAAAAGGGCCTGCGAGTTTTTTCTTCTCTACAAGTGTCAAAAACGAG
>NZ_BRLB01000039.1 GCF_027923465.1 Vallitalea longa | reverse complement strand
AGGTTCAAACATATTTCCTTGGTCAAGCCCTCGACCTATTAGTATCGGTCAGCTGAACATGTTACCATGCTTACACCTCCGACCTATCAACCTTGTAGTCTTCAAGGGGTCTTACTACCTTACGGTATGGGATATCTTATCTTGAGGGGGGCTTCACGCTTAGATGCCTTCAGCGTTTATCCCTTCCAAACTTGGCTACTCTGCTATGCACTTGGTAATACAACAGATACACCAGCGGTTCGTCCATCCCGGTCCTCTCGTACTAAGGACAGCTCCTCTCAAATATCCTGCGCCCACGACGGATAGGGACCGAACTGTCTCACGACGTTCTGAACCCAGCTCGCGTACCGCTTTAATGGGCGAACAGCCCAACCCTTGGGACCTACTACAGCCCCAGGATGCGATGAGCCGACATCGAGGTGCCAAACCACTCCGTCGATGTGAACTCTTGGGAGTGATAAGCCTGTTATCCCCGGGGTAGCTTTTATCCGTTGAGCGATGGCAATCCCACTTTCATACCACCGGATCACTAAGTCCTACTTTCGTACCTGCTCCACCCGTCGGTGTCACAGTCAAGCCATCTTCTGCCTTTGCACTCTTCGAATGATTTCCAACCATTCTGAGATGACCTTTGAGCGCCTCCGATACTCTTTCGGAGGCGACCGCCCCAGTCAAACTCCCCGCCTGACATTGTCCCTACACCAGTTTATGGTGCCAGGTTAGAAATCCAGTACTACAAGGGAGGTATCCCAACATCGACTCCACAAAGACTGGCGTCCTTGCTTCTTAGTCTCCCTCCTATCCTGTACATGTAATACCGAATCCCAGTATCAAGCTGGAGTAAAGCTCCACGGGGTCTTTCCGTCCTGTCGCGGGTAACCAGCATCTTCACTGGTACTACAATTTCACCGGGCGCGTTGTCGAGACAGTGCCCAAATCGTTACGCCTTTCGTGCGGGTCGGAACTTACCCGACAAGGAATTTCGCTACCTTAGGACCGTTATAGTTACGGCCGCCGTTTACTGGGGCTTAAATTCAGAGCTTCGCTTGCGCTTACCCCTCCTCTTAACCTTCCAGCACCGGGCAGGCGTCAGCCCCTATACTTCACCTTTCGGTTTTGCAGAGACCTGTGTTTTTGCTAAACAGTCGCTTGGGCCTATTCTCTGCGACCTCTGTTGAGGCACTCCTTATCCCTAAGTTACGGAGTCATTTTGCCGAATTCCTTAACAACGCTTCTCCCGTCGGCCTTAGGATTCTCTCCTCATCTACCTGTGTCGGTTTGCGGTACGGGCTCATACAAAACAATAGCGGCTTTTCTTGACAGTTTGGATTCAGAGACTTCCCTACTTTTATTTCGGTCCTATTCGTGCTTCAGAAACAGGTGACGGATTTGCCTTCCACCTTATCCTTTGCACTTGAACGAGTTTTTCCATTCCTCGTTTCTCTTATCCTCCTGTGTCCCCACAGTTCTGTTTGTATGCGGTACAGGAATTTCAACCTGTTGTCCATCGACTACGGCTTTCGCCCTCGCCTTAGGTCCCGACTTACCCAGAGAAGATCAGCTTTACTCTGGAAACCTTAGATATTCGGCCGAGAAGATTCTCACTTCTCTCTCGCTACTCATTCCGGCATTCTCTCTTCTTAATAGTCCACTGCTCCTTTCGGTACAGCTTCTTCCCTTTTAAGAATGCTCCTCTACCACTGATATTACTATCAATCCACAGCTTCGGTGTCATGTTTTAGCCCCGGACATTTTCGGCGCAAGATCTCTCGACTAGTGAGCTATTACGCACTCTTTGAATGTATGGCTGCTTCTAAGCCAACATCCTAGTTGTCTTCGAAATCTCACATCCTTTCCCACTTAACATGTACTTTGGGACCTTAGCTGGTGGTCTGGGCTCTTTCCCTTTTGACTACCCAACTTATCTCGTGCAGTCTGACTCCTGATGAGCATCTATATGGCATTCGGAGTTTGATATGTTTTGGTAAGCTTCGCAGCCCCCTAGACAATTCAGTGCTCTACCTCCATTAGACTCCATCAAGGCTAGCCCTAAAGCTATTTCGAGGAGAACCAGCTATCTCCGGGTTCGATTGGAATTTCTCCGCTACCCACAGCTCATCCCCACGTTTTTCAACACGTGTGGGTTCGGACCTCCATTACCTTTTACGGTAACTTCATCCTGGCCATGGGTAGGTCACCCGGTTTCGGGTCTACATACACTGACTTAACGCCCTATTAAGACTTGGCTTCCCTTCGGCTCCAGACCTTTAGTCTTTAACCTTGCCAGTATACGTAACTCGCCGGACCGTTCTACAAAAAGTACGCCGTCGATCTTGTATAGATCTTCGACTGCTTGTAAACATAGGGTTTCAGGTTCTTTTTCACTCCCCTCCCGGGGTTCTTTTCACCGTTCCTTCACAGTACTATTCGCTATCGGTCACTAGGTAGTATTTAGCCTTGGGGGGTGGTCCCCCCAGCTTCACACAGGGTTTCTCGTGTCCCGTGCTACTCTGGATCCTGCTAGCTCTCTCAAACTTTCACCTACTGGACTTTCACCTTCTTTGGTTGGCTTTCCCAAAACCATTCGGTTAGTTCTCAAGATACCTTATGCAGTCCACAACCCCTAGTAACTAGGTTACTAGGTTTGGGCTCTTCCCCGTTCGCTCGCCGCTACTTAGAGAATCGATGTTTCTTTCTACTCCTTCGGGTACTTAGATGTTTCAGTTCCCCGAGTTCCCCCTGCATAGTTATGTATTCGCTATGCAGTAACTGAGTTTTTCTCAGCCAGGTTTCCCCATTCGGATATCTCCGGTTCGATGGCTATTTGCGCCTCCCCGAAGCTTTTCGCAGCTTATCACGTCCTTCATCGGCTCCTAGTGCCAAGGCATCCACCCTATGCTCTTATTAGCTTGACCT
>NZ_BRLB01000038.1 GCF_027923465.1 Vallitalea longa | reverse complement strand
TTTTATTACTGCATTATAATCAGTTGTTTCTGGACTATTCTTTTGGGTTGGTACATCTATTGTACTTTCACCATTAATTGTTATATATGTTACTTCTGGTTCTGCTTTATCTATTGTTACGTTTTTTCCTTCCTCCATTCCATCGCTAGATGCCACTACTATAATTGTTCCTGCATGTGCCTGGTTGGTTACTAGTAATATTCCAGTCTCCGGATTTATACTTACTCCTGGTACTGGTGTTTTTAATGACCAACTTATATCTTCATCCATCACATTTCCGTATTGGTCTTTTACTATACCTTTATACTCTGTTTCATTTGGACTTGTTATTTCTGTTGGCACATTTATATTGTCAGCTCCATCTATGATGATATTTGTTACTTCTGGTTCTGCTTTTTCTATTGTTACGATTTTTTCTTCATGCATTCCATTGCTTGATGCTACTACTGTAACTGTTCCTGCATCTGCTTGGTTGGTTACTTCCAATAACCCTGTTATAGGATTTATACTTACTCCTGGTACTGGTGCTTTTAATGACCAACTTATATTTTCATCCATTACATTTCCGTATTGGTCTTTTACTATACCTTTATACTCTGTTTCATTTGGACTTGTTATTTCTGTTGGTACATTTATTATACTTTCACCATTAATTATTATATTTGTTACTTCTAGTTCTGCTTTTTCTATTGTTACGATTTTTTCTTCCTGTATTCCATCACTAGATGCAACTACTATAACTGTTCCTGCATCCGCTTGGTTGGTTACTTCCAATAACCCTGTTTCTAGATTTATACTTACTCCTGTTACAGGTGTTTTTAATGACCAACTTATATTTTCATCCATCACATTTCCGTATTGGTCTTTTATTACTGCATTATAATCAGTTGTTTCTGGACTATTCTTTTGGATTGGTACATCTATTGTACTTTCACCATTAATTGTTATATATGTTACTTCTGGTTCTGTTTTTTCTATTGTTACGATTTTTTCTTCCTGTATTCCATCACTAGATGCAACTACTATAACTGTTCCTGCATCCGCTTGGTTGGTTACTTCCAATAACCCTGTTATCGGATTTATACTTACTCCTGGTACTGGTATCTTTATTGACCAACTTATATTTTCATCCATTACATTTCCGTACTGATCTTTTATTACTGCATTATAATCAATTGTTTCTGGACTATTCTTTTGGGTTGGTACATTTATACTGCTAACTCCATCTATAATGATATTTGTTACTTCTGGTTCTGCTTTTTCTATTGTTACGATTTTTTCTTCATGTATTCCATTGCTAGATGCTACTACTGTAACTGTTCCTGCATCTGCTTGGTTGGTTACTTCCAATAACCCTGTTATAGGATTTATACTTACTCCTGGTACTGGTGCTTTTAATGACCAACTTATATTTTCATCCATTACATTTCCGTATTGGTCTTTTATTATACCTTTATACTCTGTTTCCTTGGGACTTGTTATTTCTGTTGGTACATTTATTATACTTTCACCATTAATTATTATATTTGTTACTTCTGGCTCTGTTTTTTCTATTGTTACTGTTTTTTCTTCAGTCATTCCATTACTAGATGCCATTACTACAACGGTTCCTGCATCCGCTTGGTTAGTTACTTCCAGTAACCCTGTTATCGAATTTATACTTACTCCTGTTACTGGTATCTTTAATGACCAACTTACATCTTTATCCATTACATTTCCATACTGATCTTTTATTACTGCATTATAATCAATTGTTTCTGGACTATTCTTTTGGGTTGGTACATTTATACTGCTAACTCCATCTATAATGATATTTGTTACTTCTGGTTCTGTTTTTTCTATTGCTACTTGTTTCTCTTGTTGCACTCCATTACTAGATACCACTACTGTAACTGTTCCTGCATTTGCTTGGTTGGTTACTTCCAATAACCCTGTTTCTGTATTTATACTTACTCCTGTTACTGGTGTCTTTAATGACCAACTTGTATTTTTATCCATAACATTTCCGTATTGGTCTTTTACTATACCTTTATATTCTGTTTCATTTGGACTTGTTATTTCTGTTGGCACATTTATGATACTTTCACCATTAATTATTATATTTGTTACTTCTGATTCTGCTTTTTCTATTGCTACTTGTTTTTCTTGTTGCACTCCATTGCTAGATGCTACTACTGTAACTGTTGATGCATCTGCCTGGTTAGTTACTTCCAATAACCCTGTTTCTAGATTTATATTTACTCCTGGTACTGGTGTTTTTAATGACCAACTTATATTTTTATCCATTACATTTCCGTATTGATCTTTTACTATACCTTTATACTCTGTTTCATTTGGACTTGTTATTTCTGTTGGCACATTTATACTGCTAACTCCATCTATAATGATATTTGTTACTTCTATTTCTGCTTTTTCTATTTTTACTGGTTTTTCTTGTTGCATTCCATCACTAGATGCAACTACTATAACTGTTCCTGCATCCGCTTGGTTGGTTACTTCCAATAACCCTGTTTCTAGATTTATACTTACTCCTGTTACAGGTGTCTTTAATGACCAACTTATATTTTTATCCATAACATTTCCGTATTGGTCTTTTACTATACCTTTATATTCTGTTTCATTTGGACTTGTTATTTCTGTTGGTACATTTATTATACTTTCACCATTAATTATTATATTTGTTACTTCTGCCTCTGTTTTTTCTATTGTTACTGTTTTTTCTTCAGTCATTCCATTACTAGATGCCATTACTATTACTATTCCTGCATTTGCCTGGTTGGTTATTTGTAATAAACCAGTCTCTGGATTTATACTTACTCCATTTGCTGGTGTTTTTAACGACCAACTTACATCTTTATTCAGTACATTTCCATACTGATCTTTTATTACTGCATTATAATCTGTTGTTTCTGGACTATTTT
>NZ_BRLB01000037.1 GCF_027923465.1 Vallitalea longa | reverse complement strand
GACCAATACGGAAATGTAATGGATGAAAATATAAGTTGGTCATTAAAAGCACCAGTACCAGGAGTAAGTATAAATCCTATAACAGGGTTATTGGAAGTAACCAACCAAGCAGATGCAGGAACAGTTATAGTAGTTGCATCTAGTGATGGAATGCAACAAGAAAAACCAGTAAAAATAGAAAAAGCAGAAATAGAAGTAACAAATATCATTATAGATGGAGTTAGCAGTATAAATGTACCAACCCAAAAGAATAGTCCAGAAATAACTGATTATAATGCAGTAATAAAAGATCAGTATGGAAATGTTATGGATGAAAATATAAGTTGGTCATTAAAAACATCAGCAAGTGGAGTAAGTATAAATTCTACAACAGGGTTACTGGAAGTAACTAACCAAGCGGATGCAGGAACCGTTGTAGTAGTAGCATCTAGCAATGGAATGCATGAAGAAAAAATCGTAACAATAGAAAAAGCAGAACCAGAAGTAACAAATATCATCATAAATGGAGCTAGCAGTATAAATGTGCCAACAGAAATAACAAGTCCAAATGAAACAGAGTATAAAGGTATAGTAAAAGATCAATACGGAAATGTAATGGATAAAAATATAAGTTGGTCATTAAAAACGCCAGCAAATGGAGTAAGTATAAATACAGAAACAGGGTTATTGGAAGCAACTAACCAGGCAGATGCAGGAACAGTTACAGTAGTAGCATCTAGTGATGGAATGCAACAAGAAAAACCAGTAAAAATAGAAAAAGCAGAACCAGAAGTAATAAATATCATCATAGATGGAGCTGATAGTATAAATGTACCAACAGAAATAACAAGTCCAAATGAAACAGAGTATAAAGGTATAGTAAAAGACCAATACGGAAATGTAATTAGTCAGGATGTAAGTTGGTCATTAAAGATACCAGTAAAAGGAGTAAGTATAAATCCAGAGACAGGGTTGTTAAAAGTAACAAATGATGCTTCATATCAGTTGATAATAATAATGGCAAATGTTGAAAATATTATATGTACTAAGCTAGTAAAAATAAATAAAATACCAATACTAGAAGTGGATGATGAATTAAATGTATTATTAGGTATAGATGGAACAATGGAGTATTCATTGGATAATGGAAACATTTGGTTTTCATATGAAAAAGAAATAACTTTTCCTGGTTGCATTACAGTAAAAGTTAGATACAAGGGAATTGACGAATTAACACCAAGTGAATCAGTAGAAGTAATATTTACAAAGAATACACCATCAGCACCAAATGTAACAGGAAATGATAATACAAATAAATTAATAGGTGCAGACGGGACAATGGAGTATTCCAAAAATAATGGAAATACATGGATATCATATGAAGAAGGGGCAACTTTCTCAGGTAACGTAACAGTCCAAGTAAGATACAAAGGAACTGAACTATTAACAGTAAGTGAAATAAAAGAAGTAATCTTTACTAAAAATAATTCTTCATCTGGTGGAGGAGGACATAAACCACCTTCATCAGGAGGTAATAATGGTAATAATAAATCACCAGAAACAGATGAAACTGATAACAATGGTTTAGAAGAAGAATTAATAATAGATGAGCCAACAACACCATTAGGTGCTATTGAATACTATGATCCATATATAAAAGGATTTCCAGATGGTTCATTTAAACCAGATAAAGCAGTAACTAGAGCTGAAGTAGCTGCAATGTTTGCAAGGATATTAAATTTAAATACGGAAGATATTAATGACTCTAAATATACAGATGTAAGTAGTGAGCATTGGGCAAATAAATATATTCAAGCCATAACAAAAGCAGGCATATTTAAGGGATATACTGATGGTACATTTAAGCCTAATGAGCCAATCAAAAGATATGAAATAGCAATTGTATTCTCTGGATATTGGGATTATGTTGGTGCAGAAGTTGATGATGGTCAAAGCATATTTACAGATATATCAGGACATTGGGCACAATCGTATATTAATAAATTATATAATGCTGGTGTCGTAAATGGTTTTGGAGATAAAACATTTAGACCTGATACAGATACTGCCAGAGAACAAATAGTAGTAATGATTAATAAGATTATTGCTAGACCTACTTTAGATACAGTAGAACCTTCATTTACAGATGTAACAAATGGACATTGGGCATTTGGTAATATAGAAGCAGCTTCAGTAAAATTTAATAAAAAGTCAGTAGATAAGGTAAACAATGATAATAAAGAAAATGATAATTAAGATAGTAGCATTAATATATAATGAAAATATGTTATGAATTTTAATTATGCATTTGATAAATTGATTACTTAACTACAAATTAAAAATTCCTTCTAATATCTTTTTTAGAGGGAATTTTTTTGTACCAAAAAATAAAAAATATAGTTATTAAATATTTTATTTTTAAAATATACTCTTCTAAAGTGCTTTAAATAATTTTGTTAGGATACTATTTGTAGTTACTTATAGTTAAATGCATTGCTATACTTAAATTTGATTTATTAATTTTAGAATATTTTAATTGCATAAATTTGGAAAATATATTAAAATATAACATATATTATGTCTAATAATGATGAATAAGAGTAAAAAATGAAAGTTTATTGTAATACAAATAAGAAGGGAAGTAATAACCTATGAAGAAGTCAATTGTATTAATTATTTTATTAATATGTTTAACTGTTAACACAATGGGTGTCCACGCAAATGATGAAATTATATTTTCAGATGTACCAGAAGATAATTGGGCTACCCAGAACATCAAATACCTTGTATCCAATAATGTTATCAATGGTTTTCCAGATGGAACATTCAAACCTAGTTTCAATATTAACAAAGACGCTTTTATAAAAATGGCTGTCACAGCTCTAGGTTATACAAATATTGAAAACGATTCAAAATATTGGGCTACCAACTATATAAATAAAGCTATAGAACTAGGTTTAATCAAAGAAGATCAGTTCTTTAATTACCAAGAACCTATTACCAGGGAAGAGATGGCTAGTATCATTGCAAAAGCTATAGATGATACAGGAAATGAAAAAGCAAGAAACCTTATTGAAGATTATGTGAAAGATTTCTCTTCGGTTTCTTATTACTACAAAGAAGATGTTAAAGATGCTTATCTTCTAGGTATCATAACAGGATTACCAGATGGAACATTTAAGCCACAGAATTATTCAACAAGAGCGGAAGCAAGTGCTATTATTCATAGAATGATGGATAAGTGGCAGAGGAAGCCTTTTAGAGCGATTCAAGAAGATGCATCTGATGAAAATGATAATGATAGTAGTGTAAGTGATAATAACGGTCATGAAGATAATAGTTCTAATAAGGACAATGGTAATGAGGTAGATGAGAGAAATAATGGATCTGGTACAGAAATAGATGAAGATACACAGATTGAGTATGTTCATAGGGTAGAGGATGGGGAAGTTATTTATAGTTCTGAAAAGATTATGAAGATATTAAAGGAATATCCATTAACACCTAATCAATATTCTAATGACTTTGAAGAAAATAATCGCATATGTACAAAATTAGATACAAAACGTATGGGATATACTCAAGCTTCAAAAGATGCAAAAGAATTTATTGAAACCTTATTTACAAGAGACTATAAAAAACTAGATAAAGAAAAATATGCCGAAACACTTTTGTACTGGTTAAGAGCATGGTGGAATTATAGAGATACATCATTAAAGCCAAAAGAATTTACTAAACTATGGGTAGGTGAAACAGAAAAATGGAAAGTGCAGCAAGATATTATTTTTGTTACAGATTCTTACAGAATGGGTTTGATTAATGATAGGTGTCATGAGATTTTAAGAGGTCGTTTATATTTTAGATATAATAATCATGAAAATCCAGATAACATTAAACATGAACTTGAATTACCAGAACAGATGTATAGTCAAGTAGAAAATTTACAAATGGGAAAATGGTATTATGTTGATGTTGATGTGGAAATGGGTAGACCAATGACTAATCTAAATATAACATGGGAAACAAGCAAATATATGTTGCATAGTTATCATTATCTTAATGATATAAGATTAGTTGAAGGACAGTAGGTGAATAAATGAAAAAAAGAATTTTATCATGTATTGTTATATTCATAATAATTATAAGTAATAGTTCATATGAAGTTTATGGTGGTTGGGGTGATGATACCAACAAAGCTGATGTTGTTGAAGATCCTAATGATGGACTTCAATACCTAGTCTTTGACGTAAACTCCAAAACCAGTACAGCCCAATACAAATACAAAACCATAGGATGGGATATAACTTTCTATCCTGAAGGAGAAGACTCTAGAACAGCTCGTATAGATTATGACTTTGCAAATCATGGTGGTAATAACAATGTCAAAATACTGCTTGAAGATGTTTTTAATCAGATAAGTGAATCAGTAGATGAAAAAGATAGGTTAAAACAAAAAGATGGCTACCTGATAGCAGATGCAATACAAATAATACTTATCAACGATGTACCTATGGGAACAAACGGTAAACCTATTAGCTATTGGAATGGCGATTTCAAAAGTCTGCTAGAGAACAACAGCCAAGATGCAGAAATATTTACTGATGAAGCTTCAAACATATTGAATGGATTACCTAATGGAATGAAATGGGGACCCAATACACAAAAAAACCTAAAATACTACTACAACCAAAAAGCTCCTTATGATAAACTCTATTCAATAATTA
>NZ_BRLB01000036.1 GCF_027923465.1 Vallitalea longa | reverse complement strand
ATACGATCAAGGAAAATCTTAGTATAGCATTACCAGATTATATGATACCATCCGCTATAGTCAGGTTAGAAAATATGCCAATAACAATTAATGGAAAGATTGACAAGAAAGCATTGCCAACACCTCAAGTTGAAGGAAGCAAAAACGGTAAATATGAAGGACCAAGGAATGAAATTGAAGAAAAGCTCATTGAACTATGGGAAGACATTTTAGGTGTCAAGAGAATAAGCATAAACGATAGTTTTTTTGAATTAGGTGGTCACTCCCTTAGAGCTTCTATTCTGGTAAAACAAATTTATATGTGCTTCAAAAAAACGATTCCATTGAGGACTATTTTCTTGATGCCAACAATTAAACAGATAGCTCAAGTTCTTTCAACTATGCATAATGATGACATTGAAATTATTGATATAGCCCATAAGAAAGATTATTACCCTCTATCTTCAGCACAAAAACGCTTATACACATTACAGCAATTGGAAGAGGGGACAACCAGTTACAACATACCGAATATTGTAGAAATCCAAGGGACTATAGAGGAAGAATGCTTACAAAACGCCTTTAAGAAGCTATTAGATAGACATGAAACACTTAGAACTTCATTTGAAATAGTGAATGATGAGCCAGTGCAGATGATACATGACGAAATTGATGCATGTGTGGAAGTCATAGAAATAGAAGAAAAGGATATACAAGAAACAATAAAGTCACTTATCAAGCCCTTTGAATTAAACAAGGCACCACTAATCAGGGTTACATTGATTAAAGTATCAGATGGAAAAAGCCTGTTAATGTATGATATCCATCACATCATATCAGATGGTATATCTATGAAGATACTAGTAGAAGAGTTCATGAAACTGTATAGCAAAAAGGAATTGCCACAATTAACAAGGCAGTATAAGGACTACTCTGAATGGCAAAACAAACTGATAGAATCTAAAGAGTTCAAAAAAGAAAAAGCGTATTGGCTAGATATGTTTAGTGGAAACATACCAGTATTGAATATGTCGTCTGACTATACTCGACCAGCAGTAAAGAAATATGATGGAAGGGACATTGAAGTAGAACTGAATATTGATGTAGTGAAAAAATTGAAAAAACTATCTGGAGATACAGGTACTACAATGTACATGATATTAATGGCAGCATTTAACGTACTCATGAGTAAGTACAGCAATCAGGAGGACATTGTAGTTGGAACACCTATAGCAGGAAGGTCACATATAGATCTGGAAGGAATTATTGGAATGTTCGTGAACACACTGGCCATGAGGAACAAACCGGAAAGTGAGAAGACATTTCTGGAATTTCTAAATGAAGTCAAAGAGACAGCACTACAAGCATATGAAAATCAGAACTATCAGTTTGAAGAGTTGGTGAATCATCTGGAAGTAGTCAGGGATTTCAGTAGGAACCCTATTTTCGATGTCATGTTTGCGATGCAAAACTTTGAGAAGGTGGAGATAGAAGAAAAAGGATTAAGGGTAACGCCATACAACTATGAGAATAGCGTAGCCAAGTTTGATTTGACAATGACAGCAATAGAAAGAGACGAAAGAATAATGGTCAGTATCAATTATTGTACCAGCCTGTTCAAGGAAGATACAATCATGAGAATGATGGAACATTACGAGAATATATTGTCTATAGTCACAGAAGATGAAAATGTACAACTAAAAGATATCGATATGCTATCAACGGATGAAAAGGAAATGGTAGTAAAAGCCTTTAATGATACCTATGTAAAATACAACAAGCATAGAACAATCCAAGAAATATTTGAAAAGCAGGTAGAAGAGAGTTATGAAAGAACAGCATTAATATATGAAGATCAGGATATGACATACGAAGAGTTGAATAGAAGAGCCAATCAGTTAGCAAGAAAGCTAAGAGGATATGGTGTAACAAAAGACTCTATTGTAGGATTGATGGTAGAACGGTCATTTGAAATGATAGTAGGTATAATGGGAATATTGAAAGCAGGAGGTGCTTATCTGCCAATAGATCCCGAGTATCCACAAAACAGAATAGAGTACATGCTTGGCAATAGTGAAACCAGAATCCTATTAACCCAGTCATGGATTAGAGAAAAAGTGAAATATCAACATAAGATAATTGAATTAGATAATGAGGAACTCTATGAGGGAGACAGCAGTAATCCAGTAAACATAAATGAAGGAAGGGACTTAGCGTATGTCATATATACTTCAGGTTCAACAGGAAAACCTAAAGGTGTTATGATAGAGCACTGCAATCTAAACAATATAGTTACAATTATGCAGGATAAGTATCCAGTCAAGGAAGATGGTGCCTATTTATTGAAAACAAACTTTACGTTTGATGTTTCAATTGTAGAGATATTTGGATGGATATTAAGCAAAGGGCGATTAGTCATCCTTAAGCAAGGGGATGAGAAAGATATAAATAGGATAATAAATGCCGTAAACGTACATAAAGTAACTCATATTAATTTCGTCCCTTCAATGTTAAATGTACTAGTGAATCATTTAGATGAAGTTAATAAAAGGTCATTAAAGCATTTAGAATATGTGATGGTTGCTGGTGAAGCCTTTTCTGTTAAGCTGGCAAAAGAAATAAGTATTATTCTTGATACGAATATTGAAAATATATATGGACCTACAGAGGCAACAGTATATTCCACAGGATACTCAATAAAGGATGTGCATAAACTTGAATCTGTACCTATAGGAAAAGCATTAGATAATGTAAAGATACATATCATAGATAAAAACTTAAGGTTGAAACCAATAGGTATTGTAGGAGAACTGTGTATAAGTGGTGCTGGAGTAGCAAGAGGGTATCTTAATAATGAACAGTTGACAAGGGAAAGATTCATACCTAATCCCTATGTGTCTGGAGAAATAATGTATAAGACGGGTGATCTAGCAAGATGGTTACCAGATGGAAACATAGAATTCTGTGGAAGAGCAGATCATCAAGTTAAAATAAGAGGTTACAGAATTGAATTGGGTGAAATAGAAAGTCAGTTATTATCAGATAAAAGGATTGAAGAGGCTGTGGTAGTGTCAAAAGGTGAGACGGATGTAGATAAATATCTGTGTGCATATGTAACAACCACTGAAGAGATAAGTGATAATACAATCAAGGAATATCTTAGGATAGTATTACCGAATTATATGATACCATCGGTTATTATCAGGTTAGAAAGTATGCCATTAACAGTTAATGGAAAGATTGACAAGAAAGCATTGCCAACACCTAATGTCGAAGGAAGCAAGAACGGTGAGTATGAAGGACCAAGAAATCAAACAGAAGAAAAACTTACAAAATTGTGGGAGGATGTTTTAGGTGTCAAGAAAATAAGTATAAACGACAATTTCTTTGAACTAGGAGGTCATTCCCTTAGAGCAACAGTTTTAGCTAGTAAAATACACAAGAAATTCAGTGTTAACATACCACTAAGTCAAATCTTTAATAGTCCAAACATAAAGGAATTGAGTGAATATATTGTTAAGAATGAAAAAGAGGTATATAAATCAATTGAGATAGCAGAAAAGAAAGATAACTATCAGCTGTCATCAGCACAAAAACGCTTATACACACTACAGCAACTGGAAGTGGGGACAACCAGCTACAACATACCAAATATCGTAGAAATCGAAGGGACTATAGAGGAAGAACGCCTACAGAACGCCTACAAAAAGCTATTGACCAGACATGAAACATTGAGAACCTCATTCATAATAGTGAATGATGAGCCAGTACAGATGATACATGACAAAGTCGAAGCATGGGTGGAAGTTATAGAAGTAGAAGAAAAGGATATACAAGAGACAATTAAGGCACTTATAAAACCTTTTGAATTAAATAAAGCACCACTAATCAGGGTGATATTGATTAAAGTAGCACATGGAAAAAACCTGTTGATGTATGATATACATCATATCATATCCGATGGTATATCTATGAAGATACTAGTAGAAGAATTCATGAAATTCTATAGTGGAAAGGAATTGCCACAATTAACAAGGCAATATAAGGATTACTCAGAATGGCAAAACAAACTGATAGAAACTAAGGAGTTTGAAAAAGAGAAAATATATTGGTTGAATATGTTTAAAGAAAGTATACCAGTATTGAATATGCCTTCAGATTATGTTCGACCAGAGGTAAACAAATATGATGGAAGGGATATTGAAGTAGAACTGAATATAGATGTAGTGAAGAGATTGAAGAAACTATCAGAAAATACAGGTACAACAATGTACATGATATTAATGGCAGCATTTAACGTACTCTTAAGCAAGTACAGCAATCAGGAGGACATTGTAGTAGGGACACCTATAGCAGGAAGAGCACATATAGATCTAGAAGGAATAATTGGAATGTTCGTAAACACACTGGCTATGAGGAATAAGCCAGAAGGTGAGAAGACATTTCTGGAATTTTTAGGTGAAGTAAAAGGAACAGCATTACAAGCATATGAAAATCAGAACTATCAGTTTGAAGAATTAGTAGATCATCTAGAAATAACCAGAGATTTTAGCAGGAACCCCATTTTTGATGTCATGTTTGCGATGCAAAACTTTGAGAAAGTGGAGATAGAAGAAAAAGGATTAAGGGTAACACCATACAACTATGAGAATAACATATCCAAATTTGATTTGACAATGACGGCAATTGAAAGAGACGAAAGAATAATGATCAGTATCAATTATTGTACCAGCTTGTTTAAGGAAGCTACAATCATAAGAATGATGGAGCATTACGAGAATATATTGTCTACAGTTACAGAAGATGAGAATGTACAATTAAAATATATTGATATGTTATCAACGGATGAAAAAGAAATAGTTGTAAAAGCCTTTAATGATACCTATGTTGAATACAGTAGAGATAAAACAATTCAGGATTTATTTGAAGTTCAATCCATAAAATATAGAGATAGAATAGCTGTCAATTATGATGGTAAGATCCTTACTTATAGTGAATTGAATAATAAAGCCAATTATATTGCAAAATCATTGGTAGAAAAAGGGGTAACACATGGTGATATTATTGCAATTAATGCAAATAAGTCTCTGGAAATGATTATAGGTATACTTGCAGTATTAAAGGCCGGAGCTGCATACTTACCTTTGGATTTCAATTACCCAAGTCAAAGGATTCAGTTTATGTTGGATGACTGTGGGGTTAAGCTTTTATTATCTAACTTTGATCTAGATATGGAATATGAAGGTATAGAAA
>NZ_BRLB01000035.1 GCF_027923465.1 Vallitalea longa | reverse complement strand
TGATACTCAGGTAAAAATACAAGGACATAGAATAGAACTAGGAGAAATAGAAGCAAGGATAAAAGAAAACAGCATGGTAAAAGATGTTGCGGTAGTAGACAATAAGAACAAGTACGATAAAAAATACCTATGTGCATATGTAGTGGCAAAAGAAGGGTATGAAGCAAGGAAAATAAAAAAATACATAGCAGAAACACTACCCAAATACATGATACCAAGCTACTTTGAAGAAATAGACGAAATACCATTGACGTCAAATGGAAAGGTAAACAAGAAGAAATTACCAATGCCAAGCAATGCATATCTTACAGAAGAAGAATACATAGCTCCAAAAAATGAAGTTGAAAAGAAGCTTGCAAGAATATGGGGTGACATACTGGACATAGAAGAAGGAAAGATAAGTACAGAATCAGATTTCTTTGAAATAGGCGGTGACTCTTTAAAAGTTCAGTATATGATTAATGCCATTCACAAAGCATTTGGTATTAGGTTTGAACTTAAGGTGTTGTATATTCAAAGAAGCATTGAAGATATTGGCAAATATATCATTAATAGTCAAGAATATAACAACAGAGTACTTAATGATGAGTATTTAATATCACTTAAGCAGATTAATAATATCAGAAAAGCGAGTACAACTGGAAATTACCCAATAGCATATTCTCAAAAAAGAATTTATGTTCAGGAACAGTTTGAGGGTATCGGTACAAGTTACAATATACTGAAAGCTATAAAAATTAATGGTAGATTGGACAAGGATAAATTAGAAAGTGTATTCAACCAAATAATACAAAGGCAAGAATCACTAAGGACAGCTTTCATAATAGATAATGAAGAGATTGTACAAAAAGTAAGTGAAACATTAAGTTTAAAAATGGAATATGTGAAGATTAGTGAAAACGAGTTACAAAAAACAATACGAGATTTTAACAAACCCTTTAATTTGAATAAGCCACCTTTAATAAGAGTGAAATTAATTGAGTTTGATGCAACTGATTTTATCTTATTGTTTAATGTACATCATATTATTTTTGATGGTATATCATTTGGTATCCTGATTGATGAATTTATTCAATTATATCAAAACAAGGAATTGCCAAAATTAAATATGCAATACAAAGATTATTCTCAGTGGAGTAAACTATTTGAAGACAGTGATAGGTATAAAGAGCAAGAAAAATATTGGTTGAACAAATTTTCAGCAAATTATCAACCATTAAATATGCAAACTGATTTTGAAAGAAGTGAAACAAGAAGTTTTACAGGAGGAAGCTATACATTTACTGTTAGCAAGGATATTGTTGATAAAATTAATAGGTTAGCTATAAGAAAAACATTTACTACCCACACAATATTGTTTGCAGCATATGCAATTGCTTTGAGTAAACTTACAAATCAAAAGGATATTACCATTGGGTCATTAGTTTCTGGAAGACAATTACAGGATGTTCAAGATATTATTGGTATGTTCAATAACTTCTTACCTATTAGAAATATCATTGAACCTAATGATAATTTTGAAAAATTACTGGACACAATAAATCAAAATATTATTGAGGCTTATGATAATCAAGATTATTCATATGATAAGATAGTTGATAAGTTATCATTGAAATTAGATAAATCAAGAAATCCATTGTTTGATACTATGCTTATCTTTCACAATGAAACCAGTGATACTTTTAAAATAGAGTTAGAAGATATTGAAATGCTTTCCTATGAACTTGATATGGAAGGTACTTCAAAACTCGATTTCAAACTGGACATTGTAAGGGGAGCAAAGGGTGAACTAGAATGTTGTATTGAATACAATGATAGTTTATTCAAAGAAGCCACAATGATGAAGATTGCTAATGTCTTTAGTAGAATAGTTGAATTTATAGCAGATGATTCTACTATAGAGTATTCGCATATAGATATAACATCCCATGAGGAAAAAGAAATGATATTAACTCAATTCAATAATACTTATAAAGAATACTTAAATAGTAACTACATTCATTTGCAATTTGAAAAGCAGGTACAAGAAAATCCTAATAAAGTAGCTGTCATTTATCAAGATACAACAATCAGTTATGGTGACTTAAACAAAAAGGTCAATCAACTTGCTAGAAAATTAAGAAACTTAGGTATTACCAATGAAAAGATAGTTGCAATAATGGCAGATAGATCAATAGAGATGATGATTGGCATACTAGCTATATTAAAGGCTGGTGGAGCGTATATGCCAATTGGCGTTAATTATCCTATAGATAGAATAACGTATATGATTAAGGATAGTCAAGCAGAAGTAATATTATGTGACCAATCCAAGGTGGCTTTTGATCTTAACATGGAATGTATAGACCTATATGATCAATCAATATATACAGGAAATGATAGTAACTTAGAAATAATCAATAATCCTAATGACTTAGCTTATGTAATATATACGTCTGGTTCTACAGGAAAACCAAAAGGAGTTATGATTGAGCATCATTCACTAATCAATAGGATTAATTGGATGGATAATAGTTATACGATCAATGAGGATGATATTGTACTTCAAAAAACACCGTATACTTTTGATGTCTCTGTTTGGGAACTGCTTTGGTGGGCTACAAAAGGAGCTAGCGTATGTATGTTAGTGCCGGATGGAGAAAAAGATCCTGAAGAAATTATCAATACCATTGAAAAACATGGAGTTACTATAATACATTTTGTTCCTTCTATGTTAAAAATATTTTTGGATTATATAAGCAGTAAGGAACAGCAATTAAAAGTTAGGAATTTAAAATGGTTATTTGCAAGTGGAGAAGTACTAAAGAAGGAATATGTCAATCAGTTCAACGATATATTCAGTCAGCTAGAGGATTTAAAGCTTGTTAATTTGTATGGTCCTACAGAAGCTACTATTGATGTATCTTATTTTAACTGCAAACGAAGTAAGACGGAGATTGTTCCTATTGGAAAACCTATCAATAATACGAGATTTTATGTTCTAGATAAATACCTGAATATTCTTCCTGTTGGTGTTGCAGGTGAACTTTATATTGCAGGAGATGGTGTTGCTAGAGGGTACTTAAATAGAGAAGCGTTAACAAATGAAAGATTTATTGATAATCCTTTTGAAGAGAACAATAAAATGTATAAAACAGGAGATATTGTAAAATGGCTTCCAGATGGTAACGTTGAATACATTGGCAGAATAGATAACCAAGTCAAGATAAGAGGATTCAGAATTGAATTAGGTGAAATTGAAAGTAAAATACTAGAGTTTGGTAACATCACGGATGCTATTGTGATAGATATTGAAGATGAAGGTGGAGACAAGTTCTTATGTGGATATTTTGTTGCAGATGTTGAAGTATCCTTACTTAAGCTACGGGAATATCTTTTACTGGGTTTGCCTCAGTATATGATTCCTTCCTATTTTGTACAAATAGATAAAATACCTTTGAACGATAATGGAAAGATAGATAGAAAGTTATTACCTAAACCTCAAATGATCAATAACAGAGAATCCGTATACATAGCTCCAAGAAATAATACGGAATCAAAACTAATTGATATGTGGAAAGGAATATTGAATATTAGCGAAATAGGTATTAATGACGACTTCTTTGATTTAGGAGGTCATTCTCTTAAAGCAACCACACTAATGCTAATGATTACTAAGGAGTTCAAAGTAAGTCTTTCATTGAAAGAAATATTTGATAATTCAACTGTACGAGATATGGCTAAGAGAATTGGGATATCTAATAAAAGTATATATTCTACAATAGAGCCTATCTCTGAGAGAGAATATTATCCTTTATCAGTACATCAAAGAAGAATCTTCATGCTACAGGAAATGGCACCTTCTAGTACAAGCTACAATATACATAACGCATTGATTATTGAGGGTGAGATAGATATTAGAAAGATTGAAGAGTCTTTTATGAAATTAATCGACCGACATGAAGCTCTTAGGACGACTTTTGATTATCATGAAGGTGAGCCTGTTCAAATTATTAGTGATGAAAATCACTTTGAACTGCAATATTACAAGGCTAACCATGTAGAGATAGATCAATTGATTTATGATGTTATTCAAGTATTTGATTTCAAGAAGGCACCGTTATTGAATGTTGCCCTTATAGAAATTGATCGTAATAAATATGTACTCGTATATGATATACACCATATCATATCAGATGGAATATCTATGCAATTACTTACAAGAGAATTTATAGAAGTGTATCAGGATAAAGATTTAGATGCGTTAGCATTTCAGTATAAAGATTTCTGTGTATGGCATGACAAGTTTTTGAATAGTGATTTATTGAAAAGTCAGGAAAAGTATTGGCTAAATGTATTCAGTGGGAGTTTACCTCAATTGGATATGCCTACTGATTATCAAAGAGGAGCTGTACAAGTTTTTGATGGAGATAGTATTTCGTTTTCTTTTGATCATGAGATAACATTGATGTTAAATGATATATCTAAGAGTACAGGTACAACAATTTTTATGGTTCTTATGGCAGTCTATAATGTATTGATTTCATTATATTCCAACCAAGAGGATATCATTATTGGTACACCTATAGCGGGAAGACCAATTATTGACTTGGAAAATGTAGTGGGAATGTTTGTTAATACGTTGGCTATAAGAAATGATGTAAGTGGTGATAAATCTTTTTCAGTATTCTTAAATGATGTGAAGGATAACATGCTAAGTGCATTTGAAAATCAAGATTATCCTTTTGATTATTTGGTTGAAAAACTTGGGCGTGCTCATGGTTTTGGTAGGAATCCATTGTTTGATGTTGCATTTACCATTCAAAATATTGATGCAGTATCAAGTGATATTGATGGATTGACAATAGAACAGTACAAATTCAACAATAACACATCAAAATTTGATTTATTATTGACTGGTATTGAAACTCAAGATTGTATTAATTTTGTGCTTGAATATAATTGTACACTTTTTACTGTAGAAAGTATGGATGTATTCATAAATAACTATATCAATCTAACTAAGGATATTATAGCGGATATTGATATTAAGATAAATGAACTTGAGATTAATAGGCAGATAGATTTTGCTGAATATGAAGAACAAGATGTTGATTTCAACTTTTAATAACATCTTATATACTTAAATGTTTTGCATTTTCTATATATGAGTTTATAACATGAGGAGGGTGCTAATGGTTTCATTTAATAAAGATAAAAGTAATGGGAAGTTTTGGAGTAATCAATTCAGTGGAAATATAGAAAAAACTCATTTCCCCTTTGATTACTATGAGAATAATTATACTGATAACAATATCGCGAGTGTTGATTTTACACTTTCAAAGCATATAAGCAACAAAATAATGAGTATATGTGCAGGGTCAGATAATAATATATTTGCATTTCTAGTTACTAACGTTATCGGATTATTATACAGATATTCAGGAAAAAAAGAAAGTATAATTGGTATACCCATTAATAAACAGTTAGGAAAAGAAAGATTACTTAATACATCCTTATTCATACGTAATGATATTACAGATTCTATGTCTTACAAGGAATTATTAGTGCAGGTGAGAAATAGCATTCGTGATGTCAACAAAAACCAAAACTATCATGTAAGAGGGTTATTAAGTGAATTAGGATTCTCCACAGATAAACAGGAAAGCAATTTAGCACATGTTAAAATCATGTATGACAATATTCATTTTAAGGATTATCTTGATAATATTAATAGTAGTATGTTTTTTATATTCAAAAATAATGATGATTACATTGAGTGTACCGTTGAATATGATAAAACATTATATAGAAGTTTAACAATTGAAAGAATTATTAGTCATTATATTAAAATGATAAAAGCTGCTGTTGAAAACATATTAATACCATTGAATGATATAAGTTTAATAGAAATTCAGGAAAAGGAGCAGATTTTACAGGTATTCAATGACACAAGTGTTGTATACGATAGGGATAAAACAATTCAGGATCTATTTGAAGTACAAGCCATGAAATATAAAGATAGAATAGCTGTCAATTATGATGGTATGACCCTTACTTATAGTGAATTGAATAATAAAGCCAATTATATCGCAAGATCTTTGGTAGAAAAAGGGGTAACACATGATGACATTATTGCAATTAATGCGAATAAGTCTCTTGAAATGATTATAGGTATACTTGCAGTATTGAAGGCTGGAGCTGCATACTTACCTTTGGATTTCAATTACCCAAGTCAAAGGATTCAGTTTATGTTGGATGACTGTGGGGTTAAGCTTTTATTATCTAACTTTGATCTAGATATGGAATATGAAGGTATAGAAA
>NZ_BRLB01000034.1 GCF_027923465.1 Vallitalea longa | reverse complement strand
ATACGATCAAGGAAAATCTTAGTATAGCATTACCAGATTATATGATACCATCCGCTATAGTCAGGTTAGAAAATATGCCAATAACAATTAATGGAAAGATTGACAAGAAAGCATTGCCAACACCTCATGTAGAAGGAAGCAAGAATGGCGTATATGAAGGACCAAGAAATGAAAGGGAAGAAAAACTTATTGAAATATGGGAAGATATTTTAGGGGTTAAGAAAATAAGTATAAATGACAACTTTTTTGAACTAGGAGGCCATTCCCTTAGAGCAACAGTTTTAGCAAGTAAAATACACAAGGAATTCAGTGTTGGCATGCCACTGAGTCAAATTTTTAAAAGCCCGACAATAAAAGCATTGAGTGCATATATTGTTACTAATGCAAAAGGGATTTATAAATCAATTGATATAGCAGAAGAGAAAGATTACTACCTTCTATCATCAGCACAAAAGCGCTTATACACATTACAGCAATTAGAAGCTGGGACAACCAGTTATAATATACCTAATATCGTAGAAATCGAAGGGTCTATAGAAGAAGAATGCTTACAAAAAGCCTTCAACAAGCTATTAGACAGACATGAAACATTAAGAACCTCCTTTGAAATAGTTAATGATGAACCAGTGCAGATAATACATGATACAGTTGAAGCAAAGGTGGAAATCATAGAAGTAGAAGAAAAGGATATACAAGAAACGATTAAGGAACTTATTAAACCTTTTGAATTAAATAAGGCACCACTCATCAGGGTTATATTAATTAAAGTAGCTGATGGAAAAGCCCTATTGATGTATGATATACATCACCTTATATCCGATGGTATATCTATGAAGATACTAGTAGAAGAATTCATGAAACTGTATAGCGGGAATGAATTACCACAATTAACAAGGCAGTATAAGGACTATTCAGAATGGCAAAACAAACTGATGGAATCAAAGGAGTTAGAAAAAGAAAAAGCATATTGGATGAATGTGTTCAAAGAAAATATACCAGTATTGAATATATCATCAGACTATACTCGACCAGCAGTAAAAAAATATGATGGAAGGGACATTGAAGTAGAACTGGATATTGATGTAGTGAAAAGATTGAAAAAACTATCTGGAGATACAGGTACTACAATGTACATGATATTAATAGCAGCATTTAACGTACTCTTAAGCAAGTACAGCAATCAGGAGGACATTGTAGTAGGGACACCTATAGCAGGAAGAGCACATATAGATCTAGAAGGAATCATTGGAATGTTCGTAAACACACTGGCCATGAGGAACAAGCCGGAAAGTGAGAAAACATTTCTGGAATTTTTGAATGAAGTTAAATATACAGCTTTACAAGCATATGAAAATCAAAACTATCAGTTTGAAGAGTTAGTGGACCATCTGGAAGTAGTCAGGGATTTTAGTAGGAACCCGATTTTTGATGTCATGTTTGCGATGCAAAACTTCGAGAAGGTAGAGATAGAAGAAAAAGGATTAAGGGTAACGCCATACAATTATGAGAATAGGGTAGCCAAGTTTGATTTGACAATGACGGCAATGGAAAGAGACGAAAGAATAATGGTCAGTATCAATTATTGTACCAGCCTGTTCAAGAAAACGACAATCATTAGAATGATAGAGCATTACGAAAATATATTGTCTAGAATCACAGAAGATGAAAATGTACAAATAAAAGATATTGACATGCTATCAACTAATGAAAGGGAAATGGTTGTAGAAACTTTTAACGCTACACATGTGGAATATAACAGGAATAAAACAATCCAAGAAATATTTGAAAAGCAGGTAGAAGAAAACCATAAAAAAACAGCATTAATATATGAAAATCGGGAAATGACATACGAAGAGTTAAATAAAAGGTCGAACCAATTAGCTAGAAAGCTAAGAGAATATGGTGTGACAAAAGATTCTATTGTGGGATTGATGGTAGAACGATCATTTGAAATGATAGTAGGTATAATGGCGATATTGAAAGCAGGAGGTGCCTATCTGCCAATAGATCCAGAGTATCCACAAAACAGAATAGAATACATACTTGATAATAGCGAAACCAGAATGCTATTAACCCAGTCATGGATTAGAGAAAAAGTGAAGTATGAACATAAGGTAATCGAATTGGACGACCAGGAAATTTACAAGGGAGACAGCAGTAATCCAGTAAACATAAATGATGGAAGGGATCTTGCGTATGTCATATACACTTCAGGTTCAACAGGAAAACCTAAAGGTGTTTTGATAGAGCACCATAATGTTGTGAATTTCATGATTGGTATAACGGATGAAATTCCATTTG
Source organism: Vallitalea longa (assembly GCF_027923465.1). Classification (NCBI taxonomy): domain Bacteria; kingdom Bacillati; phylum Bacillota; class Clostridia; order Lachnospirales; family Vallitaleaceae; genus Vallitalea; species Vallitalea longa. The sequence goes on along the minus strand of NZ_BRLB01000034.1, from coordinate 6,290 downwards.
ATGAAAATGAAAAAGTACTTTCTCTTACAACTATATCATTTGATATTTTTGTTTTGGAATTAATAGTTCCATTACTCAAATCAATGACTGTAGTAATAGCAAATGATGACGAGCAAAAGAACATAGTATCAATCAATAATCTGATTAAAGAAAGAAGTATTGATATATTACAATTGACGCCATCAAGATTTAGTATACTAAACGCTATATATAAAGATGGGAAATGTTTTGAAGGTATTAAGGAATTAATTATAGGAGGAGAGGAGTTCCCTGACCAATTGTATGATTTGGTTGAGAAGGGACTGATAGATTGTAACATATATAATGTTTATGGTCCGACTGAAACAACGGTATGGTCTACCATATTGAAAGTCGAAAGCAGTAAAGAGCTTACAATAGGTAAACCACTGGCAAATACTAAGATATTTATTGTTGATCATAATAACTTGGTACAGGGTATAGGTATGGAAGGCGAAATCTGTATTGCAGGTGAAGGTGTAACAAGAGGCTATATAAGAAATTCTAAACTTACAGAGGAAAAATTTCCTGAGAATAGTTTAGGCAATAATGTTAGAGTCTATAGAACAGGTGACCTTGGAAAATGGTTACCAGATGGGAATATCATGTATTGTGGAAGAAAGGATCAACAACATAAAATTAATGGCTATAGAATTGAATTGACCGAAATCGAGAAAATCCTAGAATTGAAAACCGAAATCGAAAAAGTGGTTGTAAATGTAAGTAATGATAAAGACCAAAAAGTCATATGTGCATACATTGTTTTTAAAGATAGGAGAATAGAAGTAGATGTGAAGGAAATAAGGCAATTCCTTATCAGAGAGTTACCTCATTACATGATTCCTACATACTATTTCAGTATATCAGAAGTTCCACTAACACCTAATGGGAAAGTTGACTTGAAGTCTTTACCAAGTATAGAGAATCAGGAACAAAGAAATAAACAATATGTTCCTCCTGTTAGCGATGTTGAGATTGGATTAACAAAAATATGGAGAAATATATTTGATAACCGACAAATTGGTATTACGGATGATTTCTTTGAAATAGGAGGAAACTCTTTAAAGTTGATGAAAGTAGTTTACAATATACGTCAACAATTCAATGCGGAAATTCCTTTGGTTGAAGCTTTTAGATTGACGACAATTGAAGAGTTGGCGGAATATATCAATAAATCTCATAGAATTGAATATAAGAAAATAAATTACAACTACAATCGAGAGTTTTATCCATTATCATCAGCTCAAAAGAGAATGTATATTCTTAATCAAATCAATGAAGAAAACACAGGGTATAACTTAACTGCGGTTTTAAGACTTGATGGATTATACCACATTGAATATTTAGAAGATGCTTTAATCAGGTTAGTCGAAAGACATGAAGCATTAAGAACAATATTTGAGCTGGTAAATGGAACAGTTGTTCAGAGAATTATTGACAGTAGTAAAGTGGAGCCAAAAATTCAACGGCTTGAAATAATAGGAAGCATTGAAAATTCTATTAAACAATTTATTCAACCATTTGATTTAGGTAATGCACCTCTTATGAGGGTCGGTATTGTAAATGAATCTGAAAAAAGAGGTTACCTAATTATTGATATGCATCATATTATCTCTGATGGAACGACATTAAGTATAATATCAGACGAATTTATTAAGCTATATAAAAAAGATACGTTACCTGAAGTTCATGTTGAATATAAGGATTATACATTATGGCAAGAACAGTATAGAAAAACAGAGGAGTACAAAAAACAAGGAGATTATTGGTATGATACATTAAAAGATTATAACAGATGCTTACTTGATACTGACTATAAAAGACCTGAGGTAATGAAATATTCAGGAGAGAGCGTTGATTATTATACTGATGAAGAGGTTCTAGGAAAACTAAAAAAATTAGCATTGGATTCCAAGACAACTTTATTTATGATTCTACTGTCAGCTTATAATTTACTCTTATATAAGTATACTGGTGAAAAAAGTATTGTTGTTGGAACACCTATCTCTGGAAGAACAAGACAAGAATTTGAAAGTATGGTGGGGCTTTTTGTTAATACGCTAGCTTTAATAAATCATATTAATGTAAATGAAACATATTTGGATTTTCTACTTTCAGTTAAGAATAGTACTTTGCAGGGTTATTCAAATCAGGATTACCAGTTTGATGAATTGGTTGAGTTACTGGAAATAGAACCCCAGAAGAACAGTAATCCTATTTTCAGTACGATGTTTATGCTACAGAACTTTGTTGATGAAGAAGTAAACGAAGAAAACGGTATTGAAGGGGTGAATATAACTCAAGTTCCTTATGAGAATCCGTATGTAAAACTGGATATAAAATTTGCAACACAAGTTGTAGGTAATAGATTGGTATTAACAGTTGAATATGCATCAGAACTATTTAAGAGAGAAACAATAGATATATTTGTTCAGGATTATATCAAAATTATTAAAAAAATAATTAAGAACCCAAGATTCTTGATTAAAACGATTGAAACTAAGGTAGACAGAGAAATTGAAGATATACTAAGTGATTTTAATGATGATCTGGAAGGGGATTATTAAAGGGGGTACTAAGATGGATAACAAAAAAACAATACAGAATATGCTATACAATAGTTTTGTTCAATATAAAAATAATGTTGCTATTTCATATGGACATGAGCAATTAACTTATAATGAATTAGACCAAGAGACAGATTATATTGCTAATCTAATAGAGAATATTGGCATTGAAAAAGGGGCACGATTAGGAATCCTTATGAAGGATAAGATGAAACTAATATCAACAGTAATTGGAATCCTAAAAGCTGGTTGCGTAATTGTCCCTTTAGATAATGATTATCCTAAACTCCGAACTGAATTTATGATAACTGAAACTGCTATTGAGTATATGTTGGTGGATGAAGAGAATAAGAATACCTCCTTTGATGTGAATGTCAACAAAATTATAATCGATAATGAAGATAATCGCAGCAACAAAGGAAAAGTACTGAAGGATTATATGGAGAACGATGAAATATATATTTATTTCACTTCAGGTACAAACGGTAAGCCAAAGGCTATTAAGGGGAAAAATAAAAGTCTAGCCCACTTTATTAATTGGGAGATAAATGAATTCAAGGTGGATTCTGGAGCAAGAGTGAGCCAGTTGACTTCTCAGTGTCATGATCCCTATTTGCGTGATATATTTGTACCTCTATGTACTGGTGGTACAGTTTGCATACCTCATAATACTGAAATTATGTTAGATTCAAGAAACTTGATGGATTGGGTTGAGACGAATGCAATAACACATATTCATTGTACGCCTAGTTTATTTGGCATGTTTGATTTATCAGGTAAGACATATGAAAATCTTATGTCATTAAAGTATGTTGTATTAGCAGGAGAGAGAGTCATTCCTGATAAACTCAAACAATGGTTTTATATTTTTGATGAAAGAATACAATTGGTTAACATGTACGGACCAACGGAAACTACTTTAGCAAAAGTTTTCTATTACATCAAGAAAGAAGATATTAATAGGGTTAGTATGCCTATTGGTAAACCCATAAGAGGTGCAAAAGTTATTATATTAGATAATGACTTAAATATTTGTAAAAAAGGTAAGGTAGGAAATATATATATCAGAACACCATTTAGAAGTGCAGGATATTTAAATAATGAATACCTTACCAAACAGAAATTTATAGTAAATCCATTCAATAATGACTCGAATGATTTGATTTATAATACAGGTGATCTAGGTAGAATATTACCTGATGATAATATTGAGTTTATGGGTAGAGCAGATAGGCAGATAAAAATAAGAGGGTATAGAGTTGAACTTGATGAAATAGAAAGAGTCATCATGGAACATGAATCAGTTGAACATGTTGCAGTTACCCATTCAATCAGTGATGAAGTGAATAATGTCATAACTGCATATATTGTATTCTCTAAAGATGATATCAATATGGCTACCCAAGAATTAAAGGTATTTTTAGCTAGTAGAATACCAAGATATATGTTGCCACATCATTATGTATCACTAGAAAAAATGCCAATCAACAAAAATGGTAAAATAGATTATAAGCGATTACCAAAAAATGATAAAATTAATAAGGATGTAGTGGTGAAACCGCGTAATATTAATGAAAGAAAATTGTTTGATATATGGGCTGAAATCTTAGGAAATCATAATATAAGTATTCATGACAGTTTTATAGAAGCTGGAGGACATTCTTTAAACGTTATGACTTTGGTAACAAGAATATATGAAGAATTTAGAGTCAATATCAAGTTAAGCGAAATATTCAATAACGTAACCTTAGCTAAATTAGCTCAGTTAATTGATAATAAAGAAAAAAGTGAGAAAATGCCCATTATTAAAGCAGAGGCATTAGAATATTATCCATTATCACCTTCTCAAAGCAGGATTTATATTCTAAACAAGATTGATAAAGGTGGAACGGCTTATAATATTTCAAGAGTATTGAAATTGACTGGAGATGTAAAGAGAAACAAGATTAAAGATATATTCAATGAATTGATTGCACGACATGAGGTTTTGAGAACTATATTTATTGTTCAGGATGGAAAAGTGGTTCAAAAAGTATTATCAGAATTTGATTTCATTCTAGAGTACGAGGAAGGTAAAGATTATGATGCCATGATAAATGCTTTTATTAAGCCATTTCAACTGAACACCTTACCTCTTCTAAGAGCTAAACTTATCAAGAGTAATTATGACAGTTATTATCTTGTAATAGACGTGCATCATATAATTGCTGATGCATTATCTCTAGAGATATTTATAGATGAATTTATTAATCTATACAAAGGAATCAATATGGAACCATTGAAATTGCATTATAAAGATTATGCAGTATGGTTTAATGATTTATTAGAAAGTAAGGAATTGGAGAAAGAAAAGGAATATTGGCTAGATAAGTTTAGAGATAGAAATACAATTATACCACTTGACCTCCCACTAGACTACGCAAGACCCAATGTGCAAAAGTTTGATGGGAAAAGGTTGAACTTCAGTATTGACGGGGATCTAAAAGAACAGCTAAAAGAGTTATGTAAAAACTCGGATATAACATTATATATGTTATTATTAACTGCGTATAACATATTGTTATACAAATATACGAATCAAAATACTATAATTGTTGGTACTCCGATTTCTGGTAGAAATAATAGTGAACTTAATAATGTTATTGGTGTGTTTATTAACTCATTGGCCATTAAAAGTGTTATTAATGGAACTGATTCCTTAAGTGAAATAATCAGTAGAATTAGCAAAAATGCATCTGAAGCATATTCTAATTCAAATTATCCTTTTGAAGAACTCATTGAAGAGTTAAATATTCAAAGAGATTTAAGTAGAAATCCAATTTTTGATACGATGTTCTTATTGCATAATACTAAAAATAGGGAGAGACTTGAGGAAATAAAGGTCGAATATTACGAGTATAACAATGATATTTCTAAGTTTGATATATCATTAACAGGATACGAACACAACAACGGCATAGACTTCAACTTCGAGTACAGTACCCGTTTGTTCAAAGAGACAACTATAGAAAGAATGGCAGAACACTATAAAAATATACTGTATAGAGTAGTAGAAGATGGAAACATATCTATTGATGAAATAGACATGTCAACTAAAAAAGAGCGACAGATGATTACAAGAAGCAATAAGACAGACCTTAAGTATGATAGGAATAAAACGATACATGAAATTTTCTCTGAGTGTGTATTGAAGTATAGAGATATCTGCGCCTTAAGTTTCAGGGATAGCAAGATGAGCTATAAACAACTGGAAGAGAGTTCCAATGCTCTAGCAAGAACCATAAGAAAACAGGGTATAGGTACAGATGATATAGTAGCTATTATGGTGGAACCTTCAATGGATATGATAATAGGCATGCTAGGGATTCTAAAAGCCGGTGGGGCATACCTGCCAATTGATCCAGCATATCCCATTGAGAGAATAAAATATGTGTTGGAAGATAGTAAAGCCAAATGTCTCTTGACGAAAAGGAAATACGCTGATAAGGCAAAAGAAGACATACGAATACTGTTTCTGGAAGAAGAGAAGGCCTATGATGAAGATACAAGTGGAATAAGAAATGTAAACAGTCCAAGTGATCTAGCTTATGTGATATATACATCAGGCTCAACAGGAAAACCAAAAGGAGTAATGATTGAGCATAGAAATGTAATCAACCTGACGAAAGGAATGCAAGAAGAGATAGATTTTTCAGAAGGCAAGAA
>NZ_BRLB01000033.1 GCF_027923465.1 Vallitalea longa | reverse complement strand
TTTTGAGCACCTGTGAAGATGCTCTATTTGCCATGCAATTTTCAGTGTTCAAATTTGTTTAAATGTTTTTAAGTGTTCAAACAAAATAATTTATTTTAGTCTTGACTTTTAATAGTTAGTCTTTCTGGAATGAAATACGCTAATAAAAATATCAATATTCCAGCACCTAGAAAGTATTGATATAGTTGCTTATATCTCTTGACTTTCTGAGTCTCTATTACATCCCTTTTCAGATAACGAATAGCATTAGTAAGAGAACTGATTTCCTCCCCTGTTAAAGTTGATTGATAATATGAACCTTTTCCTTCTTGAGCAAGTTCTTCAAGTACCTCTGAGTGTAATTTGGACATTACATGCTGTCCATTCTGGTCCTTTTTATATCCAATTATATTATTGGATATCTCGTCATATATAGGAATTAATCCACCTTTATCCGTACCTATACCAATAGTAAATACTTTCAGATTATCATCTTTTATATTCTTTAATGTTTTTACACTATCATTATCATGTTCTTCTCCATCACTAAGAACTATTACCACTTTATCAGAACTAGATGTATTATCAAAGGATTTAGCAGCTAAATCTAATGCGTTACCAACATTACTGCCACCCCCACCTATCATGTCCGTATCTATAACATTAAGAAACATTTTAGCTAAATCATAATCATCTGTAAGTGGCATTTGTACATACGCTGATGAAGAGAAAGGAATAAAACCTATTCTATCTCCTTCCAGATTATCAACTATATCTTCAATTATTTTTCTAGCCCTATCAATTCTGTTAGGCTTAATATCTTCAACTAACATACTCTTAGATGTATCAATCAGAACATATATATCAAGTCCGTTTCTATCTACATTGGTAAAACCTTTAAGCCTCTGAGGTCCCAAAAGTGAAAATACTATCAAACCAATTCCGATAGTCATTAACATAATCTTAATATATACATATCTAACCTTAGTACTAAACTTTAATAATTGCATTATTTTTTTCTTTTTAAAATACCCTAGTATAAATATTGCAACACATGCTATCAAAACTATGATGAATATTGCATTAAAAGGATATTTGAATTCTATACCATTCAATTGCAATTAACCCTCCTTTTATATCATAGCAGCTATAGTTTACGGAATCTTAATATAATAATATCGGTCTAGGAATATTCCTAACAACAACAGAATAAGAGCAATCATAATCAAAGGGAAAGCGAGTTCCTTATAATTTATAAAATCATCTCTATCAAATTTTGTTTTTTCCAATTCATTTATAGTATTAAATATCTTAGACAAGGTTTCTGGATCTTTCGCTCTATAATATTGTCCTCCTGTAACATCCGAAATCTCTTGCAACAACTCTTCATTAAGCGAAGCTCCACCTCTTTGATATGTTGTTTGTCCAAAAAAATCTATTCCTTTATAAATCGCTTCATCCGTTCCAACACCGATAGTATATATCTTAATCCCTAATTCTTTTGCTAAATCAGCCGCAGTACTAGGATTAATTGTCCCAGCATTATTATCACCATCTGTTACTAATATCATAATCTTAGATGCTGAATCACTTTTCTTGAGTCTGTTAAGACCTACAGATATAGCCATACCTATTGCTGTACCATCATCATTAACAGATTCTGTAGTTATATCTTTCAACGACTGTTTCAAGATATTATGATCAAGTGTCAATGGAATTCTCGTATATGCAGTCCCGGCAAAAATGACCAAAGCCAATCTATCAGAAGGTCTTTCATTGACAAATTCATTAATCGTATCTTTCGCTACACTAAGTCTATCAGGTTTGAAATCCACAGACTCCATAGAACCAGATACATCAAGTACCATTGCAATGTCTATTCCTTTTTGTTTTATAACATCAGGCTGATTAGTCTCCTGAGGTCTTGCTAATGCAACAACTAAAATAACCAAACTCAAACATATGATATATTTCCCAATCTTATGCTTATAAGTTTTTTTCAAGCCAGAACTTCTCAGAAGCTTAACACTAGAAAACTTTAATGTACTTTTGTTTTTCTTAATTATAAAAATATAAATTATAAAAGGTATCAACAACAAGAAATACCAATTCGCTAATCGTATCATACTTCTACCTCTTTTGCTTGTTCAATTTTTTCAACTAATGCTATAAGTTTGTTAAGTAACTCTTGTTTTTGTTCTATCGTTACAACCACACCTGAGAATTTATAATAATCACTTATCTTAAGCCATGATTTAATATCAGTCAATAAATCTTTTAAGTTAGTTATTGGAGAAATCTCCAGCATGATTTCATCACAAGTTTTACCTCTTATGGAACATTGATATTTGGATTGTAAATAATTTTTCAAACTCAATGTCATCTTAACGAAACAATCATGATCCTCTAATGAAATACTATCTATATCATTCTTGAAACGTTGATATATACTAAGAGAGATTTTCTTTCTTTTTCTAATGAACTTAATTATGGTAATACTAACTGCAACTAAAAATATAATCAACAACAAATAAAATACATAGCTATAATCAAATGAAAACCCATGAGATTCTGTATTAAGCTCACCCTCATAAGGCTCATCTCTATCAATCTCATCAAGAGTTGACTTAATGTCAATTTCTATTTCCTTATTATCCAACTTAACAGTCTTTTTACCAGTTTCAAAGCTACGCAGTGTCAATATGTAACCTTCTTCAGTATCTTTAATATCAACTATTTCAAAATCTTTGAATTTATCTCTTAAATCATCTTCATCATATAATAATGTGTCAACTTTTATGTTGATCAAGTCGCCCACATATATATCCCTTTCTTCAGCTAATATAGATACAGATGAAATAAGTAATACCAAAGATATCATACAAAAGATAACTCTTATTCTTCTTTTTTTCATCTATTACCCCTTCTTCTAAAAAATTGTTTTAACGGTTTGTAATAATCCTCATCAGTATAGATATTAATGGTATTTCTTCTATACATTTTAATATTATTATCTAATCTATACTCTTTCTTTAGATTATCAAGTGCAATAACTTCTCCTGTTTCCAGATCTTCAAAAGTGAATATAGCTCCTTTTGGTATCACTTCTTCTGATCTGTCAATAACACGAACCATTACTAAATCATGTCTTTTTGCAGTTATATTCAAATCCTTTTTGTATCCTTCATCAAGGAAATCTGATATGACGAATACTACACTTCTTTTTTTCTCGACTTTATTAAAATACTGTAAAGCCTTTGAAAGATTAGTACCGTTCAACTTAGGTTTGAAATCGAGAATATTTTCTATAATTGACAGAACATGCTTCCTACCGTTCTTGGATGGAATCCATTTTTCCACCTCTTCAGTAAATAACATAATACCTACTTTATCATTATTTTTGCAAGCCGATAATGCCAATGTAGCACCAATCTGAGCTATTAATTCTTTTTTGTTACCGAAATCACTGGATTTTGACATGTCAATAATCAAAAACATATTGAGTTCTCGTTCTTCACAAAACTGTTTTACAAATGCTTTATTATGGCGTGCAGTAACATTCCAATCAATATTCCTTACATCATCACCATGATAGTACTGTCTGATATCATCAAATTCCATCCCTTTTCCTTTGAAACCTGAACGATATTCTCCTGAAAATATTTCTTCAACTATTTTATTTGATTTTATCTCTATTTCTCTTATTTTCTTAATCAATTCTTTTGATACCATTATTTGAAGCTCCTATCTATGGTAGATTAACTTGTTCTAAAATTGCTGTAATAATATCTTCAGAAGTAACATTATCAGCTTCTGCTTCATATGAAAGTAGTATTCTATGTCTTAACACATCAAAAGCCATGGATTTTATATCATCTGGTACTACATAGTCACGTCCTTCTAGAAATGCTCTTCCTTTTGCTGATTTTATTAAGTTGATACTCGCACGTGGGGAAGCTCCGCAAGCTATATAACGTGATTTTTCTCTTGATTTCAAAACAATATCAAGCACATAATTCTTCACATTCTCATCTATGTAGATATTATTTATATTCTGTCTCAATTCAAGAATATCTCTACACGATAGAATTTTCCTTAGATTCGGTTGGTAGTAACCTTCCATAGAAAAGCGATCAATAATTTGACTTTCTTCACTCCTGTTAGGATACTTGATCTTCAGTTTCATCATGAATCTATCCTGTTGAGCTTCTGGTAATGGATAAGTACCTTGTTCTTCAAGAGGATTCTGTGTTGCTATTACTAAAAAAGGTCTTTCCAACTTATAGGTTGTATCTCCTATTGTTACTTGTTTTTCCTGCATCGCTTCAAGTAAAGCTGATTGAACTTTTGCAGGTGCACGATTTATTTCATCCGCAAGAATTAGATTACTGAAAATAGGTCCTTTCTTGATTACGAATTCACCATTCTTCTGGTTATATATTTCAGTACCAAGAATATCTGCTGGTAATAAGTCCGGAGTGAATTGTATTCTCTTATAATCAACTCCACTGACCTTAGCTATAGTACTTGCAGCTAATGATTTAGCTAGCCCTGGAACTCCTTCTAATAAAATATGTCCGCCAGTCATAAGTCCAATAAGTATTCTATCAATCATATAGTCCTGACCAACAATCACTTTGTTTACTTCTTCTCTTAATAGGTATATTATCTGCTCTTTATCAGATAAACTTGTTATTTCCATGTGTTAATCCTCCTTGTATACAAATATGATATTTTAGCAATATCAATATCTCTTATTTTAGCTATTTAATTTGAATTAAATATGAATAAATTGTTAATTATTATGAAAATGATGAATTTTTTTGTTTGGGGTGGGGATATGGGTATTTTTTTACGTAAAAAAGCTCCTATTATTTATAGGAGACTTTGCTTGACAATAAACTTTTCTAACAATTTATAAAATAAAACATAAAAGTTGAACTTCATATTAATAATATATATATTTGAATTTTATGTATTAAAAATAATTATATTATCTTTTTCTTCTTTTACTTATAGTCATTTGTTGCTCATATGAACTTAAATGTGAATCTAGACTCCATATTCTTATCCGTCCTATAGCAGGTACTGAGTCTTTATACTTATTATAAGCAGCAATAATAGATAAATCTCCTAATCCTGTTTTGTTCATAGCCATATCCGGAAATTTTTCAGCTAAATATAATAAATCCTCATTTTCAATTTCTTTTTCATAGTATGTCCAAGGAGCTCTATTATTTGCCATATCCTTTAACATTTCACCCATTCTTTTTCCTTTAGTTCTCCTAATACTTCCATTACTTATATGTGCAATGTGATTACCAGTTTCAATTATAGTAGCTAAAGGTAAAATAAGCGTATCAATTTCACTTTCTTTTAGTCTATTAAATTCCTCTAATACTCTATCTCTATCAGAATTCATATTAGGAATATCTAAGATATTTACTAGTATAGAGGTGTCAATAAAATGTACATTCATATTTAACTATTCCTCCATCCAAGTATAACAATTTTTTCTTTTATTTTTATTATTTATAATAGCTTTATTAACTTCATCTTTTTCTAATAATTCTCCTAGCTTTCCTTTTGCCATTAATGTAGGATATTTTTCAATATCTATTAAAGAAATAAATTTGCTACTACCTGATGAAACATTTCTATAACACACAACTACACCTTGTAAATTTTCTTTATCAACAGCATTTAGTAAAGCTGTATTGTGAGTTGTGATTAATGTATCAATATTTCTTTCTTTTGATACACTTGATATTATATCAATAAGCTTTGAAGCTCTACTAGGATGAATACCATTATTAACTTCTTCTATAATAATCATAGACCGTTCTTTCCCTTGAAGAAGTGCAGCAACTATTGATAATGCTCTTAATGTACCATAACTTAATTTTTCTGATTCAATATCATACTTTTTTATCCCTACTTTTTCTTTTACCTTAAACATAACATCACCAATAGACGTTTTATCGAAAGAAATATCTTCAAACTCATTTTCTGGCAGAACTCTTATTATTTCTAATATTTTTTCTTTCTTTTTCATCTCTCTACATAAATAATGAAGTACAGAAGGTAGGTTAGAACCATCTGGTTTCATCTCCACATCATTAATTCTAGAATATACTTCCATGCTTGTAGGTTCAGGGTTAAAAAATAGTATGTTCCTCAATCTGCTAACTACATGATTAATTTCACCAATAATTTTCTTATCATATTCGCTATTTATTGGTATTTTAGTCGCCAATTGACTAAGTATACAATTTCCACCCACACATTCAATTACTGGATTAGGTCCATTTTCGCCATTACTATATTCTGCTTTTATCATTCCAGAATAATTAGTTAATTTCTTAGTACAGAAAATATTTTCAACTATAACTTTTTCGCCATTATATATTATTCTATCTAATCTTTCTTCTTTTATATGAATTTTTTCATTCACTTTAATTGTAACCTTATATTTCAAATCCGTACTATCATCATATCCAATAACACAACCTAAAGTAAAATGATTCGAATTAAATCTAGGACAAGCATCACTGCCCCCTCTAATCCAACCTTTAGAATTTTTGGTACCATCTAAAATATCTGAAATATCTCTTCCAGTTACTAGTTCAGACAATATTTTAATACCCTCTATTGCATTTGTTTTTCCACTTGCATTAGCTCCTACCATTATAGTTAGTTGTTCAATATCTAATGTTGTATTAACAAAGCTTTTAAAATTCTCAAAACTAAAACTCCTAATCAATTTATCACCCTCTTAACTTAAATTCTCAACTTCTAATAGTAATTATAAACCCATATCCAATATTTAACATAATTTTATTATATATTAACTAGTCCTTAATTACTATACTATTTCAAATAATTTATAAATCCATTCTTACTCCAAATTTCTTCAACCAAGCTTTCCTGTTTTTATAATCAGGTAAAATGGATTCAAGCATATTCCAAAAATCTATAGAATGATTAGGGTACATCATATGACACATCTCATGAACAACTATATAATCCAATACGTCAGAAGGTGCCATAACACAACGCCAGTTGAATAACAACTCATTCTTAGAAGTACAACTAGCCCATCTCTTTTTTTGTTCCTTAACTTTAATATTAGAAGGTTGTATATTAAACATACATTTATAATACTCTACGCATTCTGTGACTTTTATTAATGTTTTGTTTCTATACCAGCTCTCCATAAGCTTCTCAAGTACGGCTTCACTCTTAGTATTAGAAATAATATATATCTTACCTTGATATAACTTAACTTCATTACTCTTAGTATTTTCATCAACTATTAGCTCTAGAGAATAATTTCTCCCTAAATACATAAAACTTTCACCAGAAACATACTCTCTGTTAATCTTCCTATACTCTATGTCTCTAAATTCATATAGTCTCTGTACTATCCAAGATGCTTTTTTATGAACTTTTTTCTTAATTACTTCTTCCTGTGTACCTAATGGAGCAACTACATTCACAGTATTTGGGGCTTCAACGCTTATCTCTAAAGTCTTTCTATCTCTATACTCAACACTAAACTCAATAACCTTTGTTCCATATTTTATTTCTAGTCTCATATTTTCCCTCTAATCTATGAAAAATGTTTTTTAGCCAATTGTAACAATGGTTGTATCAGTCTATTTCTTGCTCCAATATTGATCTGAGTAAAATATTGTGTTGTAAGTTGTAAATAAATCGCTGTCTTTATATCATCTGTTTTACTAGGATTAGTAGTCCAGTCAATAACATAATTCTTCTTAACTATATCTGCAACATCTTTCGCAATATTCTTGGATAAAACAACAATATCATCTGACACATACTCAGCTTCTGTTTCCTTAGCAACACTTACTTCCTCAGTATAATCATCATTCAATTGTTTTTTAACCGTTTCAAAAAATGCATATTCCTCTTTGGACAATCCAAGTAACTCTGCCTCTTTTGTCACTCCATTCTTTATGTCGTTCTCTATGAACTCTTTCAATCTCTTCTTTCTAGCTACCCAATCATTGATGGTTTCATCGAGAATATGTTGTAACTTATCTAATAATGAAGTGTAATATACTGGATTATCGTCCATCCTAACATTAATAACATGTTTAGCAGCGTGCTCCATGCTAGATGCTACTGCTTCATTTGATTTCTGTGACTTTATCTTATCTTCAAAATCAGAATCAAATAAAGTTATAGGTTCAATCCACTGTCTAACTCCATTGGACTTAAGGTGCTCAGATATGATTTCTCTTACTTTACTACCACAGCCTGCAATGTCTAATTTATTCTCAGGCTGGAATCTTGCTTTTGCAGCAGCTCTTATATAAGATAACCATTTCAAATCATTAATATTTTCAGTTGGTACATGAGAAGGTAAAATCTGTTCCATAGTACTGGCAAATCTCTTATAAGCAAGTTCAAATTCTGCCCTCTTATCTTCTGGCTTAATCCTATTGACTAAACCATCCAGATTATCCCTATCTATACCTTGAAACATCTTCATAACTGCTTCTCTATAAGTAAGCATCAGTTTATTAATAGAATCAATAGATTCCATAGGCTCTCCAAGCTCTTCTTTATCAAATACCGACAATGCCTCTTCTAAATAATTAGAAATACCATAATAATCTACAACATAACCACATTTCTTATTTTCATCATAAGTTCTGTTAACCCTTGCTATAGCTTGTAATAAAGTGTGTTCTTTTAACGGTCTGTCCAAGTACATTACCTGTTCTATAGGTGCATCAAAACCAGTTAATAACATATCTTTGACGATGATAAAACATAATCTATCATCTTCTATAGGACGCTTGAACCTTTCTATAAATTTCTCCTGTTCAGCCTTAGTAGTCATGTGTTCTTTTAGATGTTGTTCATCATTAGCACTGCAAGAATATATGATTCTAACTTCAAGGTCTTCCCCCATTATTTCTTTCATATGTTCAGTCAGTGCATTATAATATTTAACACACGCTTCTCTTGATATACAGACAATCTGAGCTTTGAAACCACTAGGATATATCTGTTCTCTATAGTGTTCTAACATATCTTTTGCTATATCATCAATTCTGTTATCAGCTTCAATAATTGCAATCTTATTAGCATATTTCTGCTTAATAGCTTCTTTCTCTTCTTCATTTCTATTATCAAACGATTCATTAAATAACTCTTCCAATGTATCAGCCTTAAGTTGTAATTCTGGTTTTCTGCCTTCATATACGATTTTTACTGTTGCCCCGTCTGCAACAGCATCTTTAATGCCGTATTTATCAATGTATGAACCAAATGTCCTCTTAGTTGATTTATCCTTCTTATCTATTGGTGTACCTGTAAAGCCAAGAAATGCTGCATTAGGTAAAGCATCTCTCATATTTTTAGCCATGCCTTTATATTGACTACGGTGTGCTTCGTCAGTAAGTACTATAACGTTTGTTTTAGTTGTGAGTACTGGAAACTGTTTATCATATTGTAAATTGTTCGCCTGCTTATTATCCTTTAGGACTTCTTTTTGTTCCTTTTCAGTCTGGAACTTGAATATTGTAGTCATAATAATCTGTGGCAAGGCATACTCTAAGAGCTCTTTCAATCTAGCCACACTATCCGCTCTTACAGGTGTTGTAATGCTAGATAAAGTTCTCATAAAAGTCTGGTATATCTGCTTATCAAGGTCTATCCTATCAGTTACCACTAGAATAGTAGAGTCTTCTAGCTCCTTAATCCTTCTTAATTTTCTAGCTAAAAATACCATAGTTAAGCTTTTACCTGAACCTTGAGTGTGCCATATGACACCACCTCTGTTAATAGAACTTTTACCATTTTTAAGTCTTGCTAAAGCTTTATTGACTGCTCGAAACTGTTGATATCTACATACTTTCTTAACTCCACCTTCAAAGAGAAGGAAGTTTCTCATTATATCAAACAAGTTGTTTTTTTCTAGGACTCCTTGCAAAAAAATGTTCTGTCCGTTATCTTCTACCCCTTGCATATCCTTTTTCATAAAAGGATATGGATCTTTCCATTCTTGATAATATTGATATGATGAACTTATAGTTCCTAGATAGCCATGATATTTATTGAGAATTCCAGTAATAAAATTAGTGTAGAACAATCTCTCTGCACCCTCAATAATATCTCCTTCTCTTAGGTTCATATATCTACGTAGTTGTTTGTAAGCTTCATCTTTTCCCATGTTTTCATTATTGTTTTTTTCTAAGAATGGAGATTTACATTCTATAACTACTACTGGTATACCGTTAATGAATATTGTTATGTCGGGGATAATATTCTCTTGGGGACCATGAACTTTGAATTGTCTTGTTACTAAAAATTCATTGTTATCTATATTGTCCCAATCTATATATTTTACTGTATGTAATTTCTTCTGCCCACTGTTATCTAAATCTTGGTCAAGTGAGTAAAATAAGTTAACAATGGTATCATATATTTTTTCGTTGATTTCATATAAGTTAATACCTAAGTTTTCTGGTCTGGTTAGGTATCTGATTGCTTTAGTTATGTTGCTATCATTCATCCATGGATTGATTCGTTTTAGTGCTTTTTCTAATCTATTGGTTAAAATAACTTCTGTCATGGAATCACGTTCACCGTTTTCGGGTGTTAGTTGTTGTCCTTCTATAAAGTCGTAATTTAAGTTAGTTGTTAAGTAGTTTATTGCTGGTAGTTCTACTAATGTTTCTTCGTTTCCGAGAATAGACATTTATTCACCCCCAAATTGATTAAAATAGAATTTATATATTTAAGTTAGATCACTCGTTTTTTGCCTGTTAGGAGTTGTTGCATTAGACCTTGTTTTACTTGGGTTAATCTATTATGTTTTTTTTCATATTCTTCAATCTGATTGTCTACTTCTTTTAATATATTCACAATCTTTTTTTGTTCAGCCAATGGAGGAAGATTAATTAAAGTAATTCCAACTATACTTGTATTTATATTTGATTGTGTACCTGTTTGACCTTTTGATTTAAATATCCCTTCTTGTTTTTGTAAATAGTAAAATACATATTCCTTTATAGCTAAATCATTATTTAGATTATCAAAAACAACAAACCCATCATGAATACATGCTTTCATATCAATCAATATAGGTTTACCTACTGTTGCACATATACTCATAATTAAATCACCTTTATTGACTAATCTACTTTTAGCAATACCTTCTTCTGAAAGGTATTGTTGTGTTTTACGCAAATATTTTTTTGTCTTTGTAACATCAGAGATTCTTATCCATCCTACTTCTTTATTATTTGAAAACCATTTCTTATCTTTAATTGGTCTAGGAGACGCACCTCTTTTTATATTAGCTAAATTACTTAACTTCTTCACTTTCCACTCAACAGGTATCTCTCCCACTTCCGTCTTTTTAAATTCTGTATGTCCAATCCCTTTAGTAAGAAGTTTTTGCATTAATCCTTTTTTAAGTTCTTTTGTTCTTTCTATTAATGCGTCTGTTTCTTCAATATGTTTGTCTACTTTTGATAGGATGGAGGCTATTTTTCGTTGTTCTAGTAGGGAAGGAAGTACAATTCTTAACTGTCTAATATTACTCATAGATAAAGCAGGTTGTGATGTTGTTGTTAAATACTTACTAATTTCTTTTTTTGCAAAATTAGAAGTTAAATAATGATAGATAAAATTAGTAAAATTATTGTTATTACTAGTTATTTTAGCCACATTAGGTGCTAGATGATATTTATTTGATTTAGAAACTATTGCTACTTCTCCAACTGTACCCACATATGAAAATACTATATCATCTTTATATAATTTAGATCTTTTTAATTTGTCTGATATAGTTTTTTTAATTCTCTTTGTATCATTCAAATCTAATTTTCCGTTTTTTAAATTCAATGCTCTTAAAGCAATAATTTCACCATCATCACTATAATCTATATATTGGGTAAATTCAAATCCAGCTAATTTAGTAACCGAACAAATATTATCTATTTTCACCACTTCCCAATCAACTGGTATTTCCCCTAACTCCGTCTTCTTATATCCTTCTTTCATTATGCCACCAACTTTCTACTAAATACTTTCATACCCTAATTCCACCAAATACTCATTCAACTTACTCTCTGTCTCCCTAGACTTCTCCTTAATCTCCTTAATTTCCTTAATAACAGCATCAATATCCACTTCTGGCTCTGGCTCAGTAGTATCTACATATCTACTTATATTCAAATTATAATCATTTTCTTTAATACTCTCTAAGCTTACAACATTAGCAAACTTCTCAACGTCTTCATACTCATCATAAGTCTTAGTAATCTTTTCTATATCTTCTTTTCTTAACTTATTCTTATTCCCATCTTTATCAAATCCTTGACTTGCATCTATAAATAAAACCTTACCTTTTCTCTCTACGGGTTTACTCTTATTAATTATTAATAATGCCGCAGGAATACCAGTACCATAAAATAGATTAGCTGGTAATCCGATTACAGCTTCAATCAAATCATCTTTCAATATACCTTTTCTAATTTTACCTTCTGCTCCACCTCTGAATAATACACCATGAGGTATTACAGTTCCCATCTTACCTTTTGAATTAAGACTGGCAATCATATGAGATACAAATGCTAAGTCTCCGTAAGATTTTGGTGGTACACCGTATAAAAATCTATTGTACAAGTCGGCTTTTGCTTCTTCTATTCCCCAATTTTTAAGTGAAAATGGGGGATTGGCAAGAACTTTGTCAAAAGTTTTTAATGTACCGCCTTCTATATTTAGAGGTGTTCTAATAGTATCACCTTTTTTAATATCTGCTCCTCTGGCATCATGGAATAACATATTCATCTTACAAATAGCCCATGTGGACAGGTTAATTTCTTGTCCTGCAAGAGATACGTTCTTAGAGTTTCCTCCATGTTTTTCTATGTAATATGTAGAATTTATAAGCATACCACCGCTACCGACAGTAGGATCGTATATTCTATCTCCTTCTTGTGGTTTAACTATATTAACTAATAGTTTAACAACTTCTTGTGGTGTATAGAATTCCCCACCTTTTTTACCACCTTCATCAGCAAATTGTTTTATAAGGTATTCGTATGCATTACCTAATATATCTTTATTTTCTAAGTAATCATTAGATAAATTAATTGTATCAAATAGTAATAAGAGCTGTGAAAGTTTTTTGTCAGGTACTCGTTCTTTATCGTTATAATTGGCTGTTGTTAGAACTCCAATAAGCTCTCTGTTTTTAGGTTCATCTTCTATAGATTTGAAAGCTTTGTCTAGTTCAGGACCAATATTAAGATTCAAGTTTTTAAGTTTGTCCCATCTTGCCCTTTCAGGAACAAAAAAAGCTTCATAGATAGATGGCTCTTCAAGTATCATGTCTACTTCTTTTTTATCCATTCCTTTAGCTAAGAAATCTTCTTCTTTAGTTTCTCTTTCAACTTGAAATTGGTCATTCATTCTTTTAAGAAATAACAGACCAAATATGTAATCTTTGTATTCTGCGGCGTTCAGTTCTCCTCTTAATATATCAGCAGCACTCCACAGTGTTGATTCTAATTTTTGTAAAGTTAATTTCTCCATTAGTGACACTCCTCTAGTGTATATGTGTGTTTATTACATTTATCGACTAAACTTAATTATAACATATTAGAGATTTAACATAAATATTGAAATAAAGAATTTTTATTACTATAAATTGCAATATTAAATGTCCGGTATTTTCAAATAAAATTTTATAGTGTAGATATATTGTATTTTTTTAATATCTAGTTTGGCGTAGCGTACCATTTACAATGAGAGAGGCATGTGATAGCCTA
>NZ_BRLB01000032.1 GCF_027923465.1 Vallitalea longa | reverse complement strand
ATTTACCTAATGATGTAGAGGATGGAGATTCCGATTTAGATGATAGTATCATTAAATCATATAGTTGTACCGTTGAAGTGGAGTACTATAGGCAGTGTCATGGAACAGCTACAAAAACAAACGAAGCCCAATTAACTAAAAAAGCCCCAATTCCCCAAGGTTATCCCATAGCAATCCTATCAGTCCCCGAAGAAGTCCTGGTAGGTGAAGAAATAATTGCAGACGGTTCAGCTTCAATAGCTCCTGAAAGATCATACATAGCCAACTACAAATGGCAAGTAGAAGCCAAAGACCTACCAAGTGAAGAAGGCAAAAAAATCATAAAACTCAAATATGACGAACCCCAAACTGTAACAATAACATTAACCATAGTAGATAATAACGGTAAAACCGATAAGTCAATAAAAGATGTAATCGTTAAAAAGAAAGAAACGGTTAAGCCACCATCAAACTGGTGTCCAGACGTATCTCTTACTGGTCCTACTTTAGTTATGCAGGGAGACTCTTTCACACTAAACATAAGTGCAGAAGATAAAGAAGATGGTATGTTAAAACCAACACTAAGTAAACCATCATGTCTAGTACTAGACAGCTCAGTACAAAACGGAAGAAATAGAGCCAAATTCACTAAAGAAGGTACATATACAGTTACAGCAAAAGCTACAGACAGTGGTGGTAAAAGTGATACTGATAGTATTGAGATAGAAGTATGTCCACCTAAACCCTTTGCAGTAATAACCGAAAAGGGAGATTACAAAATAGGACAAACAGTAGTACTGGACAGTTCAAAATCACAGCCAGTAAGTAGAACATACCCTATTGATTGGAAACTCACTAAATGGAAAATAAAGCCCCTTGGAGATTTGACTAGCAGTGATATTTTCTACAAGAAACTTAATGACAGAGAAACAGCATTTACCTCTAAAAAAACAGGGAAAGTAGAAATATCTCTTACGGTTACTAACACATTGGGATACTCCAATACAAGAACAATAGAAAGAACTATCATAGGAGATACATCTCCAAAAGCTGACTTCACTCTTGTAGAAAAAGTATACAGAGACAAAGACAATGATAGGAAAGCTATAGTGAAAGCATTTGATAAATCAACTAGTCCAGATGGAGATACGATTACTAAAAGAGCATGGTTTTATGCATTTGACAGTAACAATGACGGTGTTTTCTCCAATGAAACCTGGTACTACAATAACGGTACATCCTGGATAGATACCAAAACAACCTATGACAACATATTTTCTTTCGCTGATACTATAGAAACAGGTAACTTGACAGATGTTGCTGTAGAGACAAAAAAAGTAGGTAAATATAAATTTGCACTGAAAGTATACGAAGAACATGATAACAGACTTTTAGAATTTATTGATATGTCATATATTCTAACAGATGATACAGAAGATAAACCAGCCAAAGAATGTATATCGGAAGTTGACAATATAGCACCTGTAACGTCAGTTAAAGTAGATATCTCCAAAGATGAAGTCTATGACATAGTAGTTGCAACAGATTATAAAGATACTGATTTGATGAATCTTAAAACACAACTTAATCTGTTAAAATCAACAGCATTTGCTAACAATAAAGACTTTAATGTACATATGATTACTGACCAGAAAAAAATAGGAGAACAAAAAGAAACCAAAGATTACAATAGCTATGCAAGAATAATTGATTTAAAGTACTATTTTGAAAAAGGTTTCTATCAATATTCCAATAAGGATGATGATAGAGATAAAGAGATAGATTATCATCATGACTTACAAGAAGAGAAAATAATCTATGAAACAACTCAAGGCTATACAAAACCAACTATAGAATTCCAAAAAGGTGATAAAGTAAACTGGACTACAAAGACATTTTCTAAAAAAAGCGAGAATCAACATAATTCATATGAGCTTGAAGGAACAGAATTTCAATTTTATAATCCAGATAATAAAGCAGGTACACTTGTAACACATAGAGAATGTACAGACGGATGGCAACAAATGTTAGACGGTGATTATGAATTTATCGCATGTTGGCTATATCACAATATAGTCATAGACGATATAACAGTTAAAGTAGGTGATACTTGGGAATATACCAATTCTACTCCTCACTATTTCTACCATGACATAAATAGTATTGATTTTTCAGATGTTAAAAATATTAGATATGATAAAGACAGTAAGAAGATATTTTTATGCTTTATAAAAGGAACAGATTTCGATTATAAAGATTCTGATAAATACGATTATGAAGCAGCAGGCATAGATAATGAGCTAATGAATTATCTTAAAGATAACAGGTTCGAAACTTATGTCATAGCCCCTAATGATAATATAATGGAGTTTAAATATGATGCAAAAAATTATGATTCAGATATCAATACTCAGGAATACACTTTAAGAGACTTAGCACATTGCTCCAATGTTCGTGGCAGGTCAATGATAGGAAATGAAACCTCACAGAACTGGAAGGACCATCTATTACATATAACCGAAAAAAATGCTCTTGTGCCAACAGGAACGAAAATTGAAGATAATACCATAACACTTACTTTTGATGAAAATTTTGATGAAGGTGATGAACTGAAATTATCCCTTATACAACAACAATATAAATTAGCTGACCAAGCAGGCAATCAATTAGATGGGGCAAAAATAGATTATGATATCAAAGTAGAAAATGACATGAAGCAATTATCAAGCCTTTACTTCTCTTATCCTCCATACCAAGAGATAGTCAATGATAAAGTTCAGGTGAAAAAAATATTACCTGAGATCGTAATTTATGAAGATGATAAAGGAGTAACTAAATTTGCTATTACAGATGAAGAAGATAGTAAAATATCAGAAAATATAAGAGAACTGGAAGGTACAAGTATTAAAGACGTATTAAGCCTACCCCATAGTATAGTAGTGCTAAAAGCTGATGGAAGTGTAGAATCCAGTGGATATATTTGTAAAGATAGTAATCGTTATGGTCATGAATACAAACTTGACTCAAAATGGTCAAATATGAAAAAAATTATTTATAGGAGAAATGTACTGTATGGATTAAAGAAGAGTGGTGATGTTATTAGGACAGGAGTGTATGATTCATATGGTTTCGGAAATATTTTCTATGATAATGAATATTATAAGTCAAATATAGTAGACATGTATACTAATAGAAGCTATATACATTTTATTAAAGAAGGTGATGATATGGAAAATATAGATGAAATCATTACCAATGGTCAAAGTGAACTTATATATTTAAAAAAAGGTGATAAATATTATGCGTCAGGTAAATTAATGGATTTGGATTATCCTGTTAAACAAATAATACCTGTAGACTATTATGAAGTTCTAGTCATTAAACCAGACGATTCTTTTTATGTGATTGAAATAGATAGTAGAGAATTACAAAGAGAAAATAGATATGAAGATGAACGGGTAAGTGATATTTATAACGTTGGCAAAATTAAAAGTATTGCCATGATTGGTGAGAATAATGTATGGATACAAGGGACAGAAGATGATTTTTACCTTAGAAATAGTTATACAGACAGAACAGAATCAAGATATATAAAAATTGATGACATTGATCACATAATTAATAGTACTACTAATGATGATATAATCATTGTTATGAAAAATGGAAAAAGACATTCTTTTCTTAACAGAGCCACCTATTCCAATAATTATGAAAAGACAATGAAAGAATTAGAAATTCCATCGGATGCCAAAAATTACTTTATCAATAATTTAGGAAAAGGATATATGCTACAAGATAACAGTTATTATTCCCGTATTGTAGATTATGAAGACAAGTATTATGATCGTCGTGAGGATGAATACATATACGGTAATAAAAATAAGAATGGTAAATTTGATAAAATAATATCAGATTATAATTTTGCTATATATCTAAAAGACGGCAAAGCAGATGTAGAAGGTGGTTCACGTGTACAAGAGAATTTCGGTAGTATAGCATCATATGATGATATAAAAGATATAATAAAAATAAGGGTATCCAATTATTACAGAATATTATTTATAATAAGAGAGAACTATATCTCGTATAAACGTGAGCATAAAGATGATGACTTTCCTGAAGGTCTAAAAAATTACAATGACTTTAGAAAGAAAGATATTGTCAAATATCTTATAAACGTTGAAAAAGGTACTGATATATCAGAAGATGCCGAAGATAATATACACCTATATGGACTATCAAAAGACGGTAACCTATATAGAACAGATAAATCTCCAGGTTTAAAACTAATTGCATCAAAGGTTCAAGATATATTTAGACTAGAGGATGAAGTAATTTATCTCTACGAAGATGATACTCTTAGTAAATATGGAGATGGCAAAAAATACGAAAAATATGAGGGTATGTTTATTACCCCACAATTCATTACTCTAAAATTAAAAGGAACAGACACAAAAGTATCAATAAGTAAAATAGGTGCACAAACAGATTATATAGGTAAACTAAGAGAAAAGGTAGACTATACAATGCCTTTAGGAAAGACACAAATACATTTAGGCGAACATGTCAATGGTGGTAAGAAGTTTATGTACAAGATATTCTCCAAAGACGAGAATTCAATAGAAGAGATATTATACAATCAACCTATTGACAGGACTTGGAAAGAAGTAAAAAACTTAGACCTTATACAAGCAGAAAAAGATTATTATATTGGTGTTGTAGAAGTTGATATCTATGATAGAGTTATTCGTTACAGTGCCATGAAAGCCAAATCAGAATAGAAGGTGGACCAATGAAAAAAACAAAGATTATCTCATATTTATTAACATGGTTATGTATATTAGGGTATTTTTGTTCTAATTCAGTAACTTTGATGGCTTCTAGCTCTATTAAACCTACAATATACACACAGCAAAACAATTGTACAATAGGAAGTAATGAAAAATTAAGAGTTCATGTTAATACAAGATGTTCAGTATATCTATATAGCGTAAAATATCCTGATGTGGAATCATCCTCAGACCTTAGTAGAAAGGGTAAATACATAAAAAGATGTACCTCTGGAGGTTTTTATGATATTACTTTAAAGGATGTACCTGATGGTTGCTATAGGTTATATGCAAAAACTTCATCATATGGCTATAACAACAATAATATATCATTACCTTCCAAAACCATAGTCCAAGTAGACAACACCAAACCAGAAGTACTAGACATAAATGTAAATGACAATGAAGTGAAAATCTATTATAACGATACAATAAGTCCTGAAACAAAAGGAAATAACTTCTACTTACAAAAGATATCTAATGCTTCATCATCCGTATGCGTTATATCCGATGAAGATATGGTTGATTACGAACTGATATTTGATGATTACGAATCAGACAGTAAATACACCGATAGATTTGTATTCAGTAGTTTCGACAACTCAATGTTTACCAATACTAATGGAACTCCCAATATAATAGGGAAAAAAGTTACCGGTAAAAAAACTTTCCATGAAGTAGGAAAATACAAACTAGAATACCAGGCACAAGATAATCCAGTAACCAACAATAATAAAAACTTTGATGAATACAGAAAATGGAGTAATAAAAACAATGTTAATCTATTAGTACATAGAAGACCTATAGCCAACCTTACAGTTAACTATGCCCCTAGTAAAGATAAATCACGTCTATTGATATATAACATGAACGGTAGTGGTTATGACCTTGATCACATGGATTTGTCCAATAAAGGAATAACAGGGGAACGTTACGAGTGGAAAAAAGTTGGTGAAAAAGACTATCGCATGGGTAGAATACCAACGGATCTACCTGGTACAGACTCCAACGGTATCAAAATAGAATATATCATAAGATACAGAGTAAAAGACATAGAAGGGGCTTGGAGCCTACCTGTAACATTCACTATGTCAGTAGAACCTAAACTTATACTTAACGCTAAGCTAAAAACCTATAAAACAGACTTCTCACTAGACTCTATACCTGCTAGTGAATCACTAGTACTATTTGACACAACAACTAGCTATAACAAAAGAAACCTTCTGGATATGAGTATGTATTATTATGGTAGCTGCAAGACTGATAAAATAAAAAAAGACAGTACTTATTCTGCTACAAAAAATGGAATGACTTACACTTGGAGAGATACCAATTATAAGATACCAAAAACACTAAAAGACGGAAGATATAAATTCATAGTAAACGCAACAGACTATAATAATTCAGCTGTAAAGGATACTAAAGAATTTAATGTCAGAGTAAAAACACCTGTAGACTTAGAATCAAAGTTTTCAGGGGAATATGAAGGTGGAAATAGAATAAGTATACCTGCAAAAACATCAAAATATGCTGACAATGTAACTTTAGAATTATTTTACGGAACAAACTATAAAACTACTATAAATATGCGTTCTATTAACTATGGATCATACAAGAAGTGGACAGCTAATTATAATATACCTGAAAACGTTAATGAGGGTAACTATAAGGCAAAGTTTACAGCAACTACACCTAACGGGAATACAAGCACAATTTACAAAAATTTTCGTGTAAATCAACTTAATATCACTAAGGTGAATATATGGGGAGATTGGCAACATTGGAGAGGGCAGATAGACTTATTTGGAAAAAGGCTTGTTAATATGCCACACAGGTTTATGGCATATGAAAATGTGCATATAGAAGCACAAATAAAAGGAAATCCTGATAGGGTTTATGTGAGATTCAGTCCTAGCCTAGAAGCTATGTTCTTCAGGAATAAATATGGCCAAGAATATAAATATAGAGATCATATTGGGTATGAAGTAAATTTCCCACTTTATATGACTTCTACAGATGGAAAAAATTATTCTGTAGAGTATATATTACCTCTAGCTGATTCAACTATGGATGAAAACGATAGGAGACTGAAAGGTCACTATTGGGTTGAAGTAACAGCTATAAAAGGTAGTACGGTGAAAAAGAAAAAAATTAGTGATATTGATATAACGGGGAATATTCTTGACAAAGTATATATACAACCAGAATGAGTTATAAAAAAAATGTAATACATTTTGCTTGTTTGATGGAAACTACTTTAGAGTTTGATAGGAGCCAGTGCCAGTCATTTTTTAAAGCATATTCTAATATGTCAGTTCTTGATTCATTTACTAATAGGCGTTGTATTTTTGCCATATATACAAAAGAAAACTGGATTTTGGGTTCTATTGAAGATTTGTGTAATTCTAATGATAATATGTATCTTTGGAAAATGTTTGTGAATGATGAAACATTGTTCAATGTTGCCTATAATATAGATGAAACAATAGTATGAAATAGTTTTAATAGGTGATGAACTAGGAGTTGTTTTATTAGAAGCTGATGAAAAAAAAATAAAAATGATATGGAGTGCTTTTAAACATGAAAAAATATAGGTTAGCATACGATTGTTTATTTTTGCCTAATGATTTAGATATTGTATGAAATGGCTTGGTCCCAATAATCCTGTGATTATTAAATATGAAGAATTTATCGATATTTTGAAGAATAATTTTACTGAATTTAATAATATAGATAATAAGCCTACTCAAAGTGGATCTTATTATGCAATTGAAGTCAAGTAATACAGAAACATTAATTAAAAAGATTGAATTTAAAAATCTAAAGAAGGAATGTATAAAGACGGAGATAAAACAATAAAGGTTAAATTGAAATTTAAATAATGTGAGAATGAAACGGAGTTGTATAAATGAATAAGTATATTTATAATGCTAAAATTAATGAAAATGAAAAACTATCAATTACACTTTCATCAGATACTATGAAGAAACTTCTTCATTTGCTAGTACAAGATTTAAATGATATTATCCAAGGTGAATTAACAAATAAGGATAAGGATTTTGATATAAAATTTTTTCAATATGTTTTCTACAAATATAATGAATTAGTAATTGGTTTAAATAGAAATAATCAAGAACATTTTACTTTCTATGTGAGTGAAGATTATTATTTGAGATATTTAATTCCTTTTGTAAATAAAAGTATTGAAATAGTTGAGGGATATAATGTTAAAGGATATGAAAATTTTATATTGGAACTAGAGGGGGAATTAAAAAGGTTAATTTAATTTAGGAGGGAAAATAGTGATAGTGATATATTTGAATCTTTCAATGATGCTTATGAGGTCATAAGAGAATATTTGAATATGTCATTTCTTTAGGGGTGATTCTTATTAAGGTTGTTATGAAAAACATTGAAATGGTAGCTCTTACTAATATCAAGGGTGAGCATACACCTATTTTATTTTTCCTGGAGGATAGTAAGGGTATTAAACGTAAATATGTAATTAGTTGGAATAAAAACAACTCTACCGGTAATAATATTAAATACATCACAAGTGTTGCATAATCTTTTAAAATAAGGTATTATAGAATTAGAAAAGGACACATTGAAAGTGTCCCTCTAAAAGGAGAATATTGCCGTATTCTCTAATTAATTAAAAATTAGTTTAATGATGATTGAAACAATCAGTTTCACTATAAACGTTTCTGAAATGCGAGTCAGAAGCGTTTTTAGTTTGTCTTTTGTATCTTTCTTCATACACTCTCACCTCCTTTCGCTTATTGCTGCGTAAAGGTTGGTAAGAGGAACACGATCAATGAGTCCTTAACCATATTATAACATAATTAATTTAATTATAATAGTTGTTCATTATAGAATTTGAAAATTAGTTATTGTATAATTTGACGAATAAATTCGTAGTTGTACCTGGTATATGAACGCTCATCCAGAAAGGTAAGATTGTTGATCCGTAACAACTGCTATCATTCTTTTGTGAATACTCTACAAAAAGAACCTTTCTTCAGGAGTGGATTATTTATATAATATTACTATTTTTATTCATTGTATTTTTTTGTAAGATATTACTATAAATTGATTACAATGAAATAAAATAAATTATTGAATTAATATCTGGTCCTATCAATACCATTATTTAGCAATATTCAAGATATACATCAATATACAATTAAAAATGTATTAATATACAATAAAATATACAAAAATATTCATTTTCTTAATATAGGATAATAAAGCAATCTACAAAAAGCTAGATTATATCAGTGTTATAACGTTTTTTTACGAGTTCATATATTTTTTACTATACGAACTAGCTATTGATCTTCCCATATTTGGACTTCTAGAAATTGTTCTACACTAGTTTTTTCCATGAGCCAACTTATACCGGATTTACGAGCTTTAATTTTTCCAGTTTCACAAGCTCGTTGTAATTTTCTGTTCATAGCTCTTTTTTGCTTATGGTCTATAATTTGTAATTTTTCTATTATTTCTGACATGGTTGTTATATTTGTTAACATAGCAATACACTCTCTTAAAAATATGATAATTATATTATAGTCGCAAACGCGACAATGGTCAATATATTTTAATTAGCAAGTCATAAAAGAATTGTTGACAAAATGTCGCAAATGCGACTATAATGTTAAATATAAAGTCGCACTTGCGACAAAGTATTATTATACAAAGAAAGGAAGATATTAAATATGTTAAAGGTACATATGAGTAATGGAACAAAAATTAAAGAAGTTAAAATAGGAAAGTACACTTTTTATAGAGTGCTAATAGGAAGTGATAATGAGCAAGATATATCAAACATATATTTTGAATTAATTAACAGTTATATAAATTTTAGCACCATTAATATAAAGCCTATTGTTAAGAAGGATAACGTAGAAGTTCAGCAAATAGCTGTAACAGCAGATTTTGAAGAACCTCTTCAAAATGTACTAAAACTAGTAACTGAATATAATGTAAAGTAATTATTAAAAGGTTATGTATCTTATTAATTAGATTAGAGCAATAAAGCAACAAAAGGTATTCAGGAATTAAATATAATCACTTATGCGAGGAATAATTTCACGAATAAGAATTTAATATCAATCAACCGTTAAGGAGGGAATAGTGTGGCCATAAATAAATTTGAAATAATGCAAATAGACCATAATAAACCATATAACTTATACCATACTGGCAAATGGTATCCAATGCAAATCAATGACCTAAATTATAGGTTATTGATTGCTCATATAAAGAGAACAATAAAGAGGAAATACTACAATGTATATTATCAAGAGATTAATCCCTTGAAGATTAAAGACTATAAAGGTAAAGAATACACTATAAGTACATTAGGAAATTGGTTTTTTGGTAGATTATGTTTGCCAAAGAAATTCAGATTAAAGAAAAAAGATAAAACATGGTATATACAAATAAGTGATTATATACCAGAAAAATTAAGAAGTTGTATATTGATAGAATTTGTTTCAGGAATAAAAAAATAGAAAATTAATACACCAACTGAAATATTGACTATGTTCTCAAGTCAATATTGAGGACGGTAGCTCCAAACGGAAGTGCGGAAGGAAATATGATATAAAAGTTATAATAATGCACAAAAAAAATAGAACTCATATAAAGTTCTATTTTTTTCTTTTAGAAGTTAGTTTCAATCCTTATTTTAATGGATTATTATGCAAAGCATAATGGTTCAACAATTATCATCTATTGATTTATATAAATTTCAATACATCTACATGTTATGGTTTAACTATATTTCTCTTATATAATATAATAAAAGAGACAATACATATTGATGTATTAAGTTGTAATGATAAATAACGAAAGATATAATAGATATTAGCTATTATATAAAATTAAGGAGGAAAATCCATGAACGATAATAAAAATGAATTTAATTTGACTTTATTCTTGATAGAAGCCTTAGTATCCAACAAAAAGGTTTTTTCAATAGTAGATAAATCTTATGAGAAGTATAGCTATGGAGCTTATAAATTAGCTAAAGAAAGCGAATATTATAATCATCCTATTTTTACTGGAGGCTCGATCTTAAGAAATATCATGTGTAAACGCATATTAGGGTTGATTTTGTTGGATATGCAAGATGATAAGAACATTATAGATAACATAATAAAGAAAGGTTGGAATAACCTTTATAACTATATAAAAAATTACAAAGAAGATATAATGCTAGAAAAGGTCGTATTAAGATTTTCAAATGTAAATATGACAGATGATGAAATTAATGCAATTACAACAATTACTATTGTATTAGCTAATATTTTTGAGATCAACTTGGTACAAGACGAGATCTTTAACAAATATTTGACAATGCAAATAGAAAGATTGAATTTCTATGATAATAACTCCAAGAATTTTGCACAGTTCTGCTATAACAATCTCACCAAAGATGAAATAAAAAGAAGTGAGAGTATTTATAACAGGATCTGTAACAAATATCATCAAATCAACAACATAAATGATATCAATAACTTCAGAAAATAATGAAATATCTCAGTATTTAGACTCTATTCTTATGATAACAAACACAGAAGAATTAGAGTTTAATGATGAAATAAGACCAATAGCCCATCCTTTGATATGAAATGAATTACTAGCCATTCTATTAACACATCCCTGAATAAGATCTAATTCTTTATGCATTTCATTTAATAAATATTGTTCCATATTGGGTCTCACTTCCTAAAGTTAAATTATATAATATATTTAAAGTAGAAATACCAGTATAACAATAATCTTTGTTTTTCCATTCCCATTTTTGAAGAATATCATCATCAATTTTAATAAGATGAGAAATATCTGCATCATATTCAACAATTAATTGATTTCTTTCACTTACAGAGTATTTTTGTTCATATCCTTTTTTAACTGTAAGTAATCTTTTGGGAGGATTTCTTCTAATCGATTTAGTAGTTCTTATTTCGTGGTATAGCCAGGGAGAATATGTTTTGTTATCAATTAATTGTTCTTTGTAAGGTAAAGCATTTGGAGTATTAAGAAAAAATGTACATTCTGTTTTATCAATCATTTGTGTAAGTGCTGCTGCTAACATCATGTGCACATGTGATGTAGATTGATTTCTTAATTCATAGGAATATGTATCAGAATTATTAATACGGCAATAGTTATAATCTATTTCTTTTAAAAGCTCATCTGCGTATCCCCATACACATGAATCAATAAATGCGATAATACCAAATTTATCATATAACCATGCTGCTAATTTTTCTGCTTCTTGTTTATCCTTGTGTGAATGGGATATGAATATATCGGCATCTATCTCTTCAAACCATTCATTTTGTAATTCTTTTGCATCAATATGATTATTTGGGTTAATAAACTCTTTAAGCTTTTTTCTGAATTCTTTTTGTTTTAGTTTATTACGCCATAAATCAATAGATTGATCCTTAATATTATTGATTGAGTCTTCTGCTAGTAATAAATTGTAACCAACAAACATTATAATACCTCCTTTTTGTATTGTTATTGTCTGCAATATATATAGTATCAAATAATTTAAATGAATACAATGTATATGATATGGAAATAAAAATAACTTTTTTAAGAAACGTAACCTTTGTATTTAACAATAATATAAAAAATACTACCTTTATTTACATAAAGATAGTATTCATAACAATTTTTCATGTTTTTTTATTGGCTATATAGATATTTAAGAACATAGTGTTTAGCAATTAATGTGGCTTCTTTGGTAAATCCAAGTTTAATAACTTGTTTTTCAAAATCTAATAATAAAAAACCCTTATTACTAATTGCTAAATTATGAAATTTAATAACTTTACTTACTGGTCCATATTGTAGCATGTTTTCTCTATAAACAAAGTATTTTGCAGGAGATATTTTTTCTATACATTTGTCAATATGTTCTAATCTGCTAAGATATTTTGAAATAGCTGTTTGAGTTAAGCCAATTCTTTTAGCTATTTCTTTCTGTGAGATGCAGCTAACGCCTTCATCGTTCTTATGCTCAAGTAGAACTTTTATGATTAATGGATACTTTAGTAATGCAGGGTATAGATTATAAATGCTTTTTTCATTTATCCTCATCTTTAATCACTCCAAATATTAGTATTTCTCCATTTTCAAAATATTTCAGACATCCATCATGATGTTTTTCGTCTTTAATCTATTAACTAAATATTATTTAATTAGAGCCATTTTATATCACGTCCGATAATAGAAGCTATCTGTTTGGCTTCTATATACTTTAGTGTCCCTCTTGTGAGTTTATTACTTATGTTTTGAGTGGTAGTAGTGGTTCCATATTTACTATTTAGTTCTTTAACGATATCTGTAAGAGTCCAACCACTAGCAGCAATATAACTCTTTATTTCATTTCTAATATTATTTTCCACTTTTTTCATTCCTTTCTTGTTCATAATATACCATATGGTGTAAAAAGTTACAAGTATAAATAAAAAGTTGTAGTTGAGTGTTGACACTCTACACTATATAGTGTATGATGTAACTATAACGCAACAATCATAATATTACAAACATATAGATAGGAGAACATAATGAATATTAAATTAAAGGTACTTCTACTTTTCCTATTCCAGTAGAAACTGGTTACAAGGTTTAGGTTATATCGTTTGACCGAATGGAAATAGTCACCATGAATAACCACGAGGGTGAATAACATAGTGTAAAATTACTAATAGTAGCGTAATGTTTAGGCTGAACTAGCGTGGGAAGCCATAGTAATTACACCAATCCGAACGAAATAAAATCGGATAGGTGGAAAAGTAGATGTTAGTTAGTTGGTTTAGTGCTGGTGTAAGTAGTTTTATAGCTACTTATCTTATGAGAGACAAAATTGATAAAATCTTATATTGTCATATAGAAGACCAACATCCAGATACATTAAGATTTATTAATGATTGTGAAAAAGCTTTAGGTTATAAGATAGAAAAAATTCAATCTCCATACAAAAACGTGGATAGCGTACAAAAACAATTTCAATTTATCAATTCAGCTTATGGGAATAAGTGTACAGAAATTCTTAAAAAGAGAGTCCGTAAGCAATGGGAATATGGTAAAAAGAATCTAACTTACATATGGGGATTTGACCTCAATGAAAAGCATAGGAAAGAACAAATAGAAGCATCAATGCCACAATGTGATCATATATTTCCGTTAATTGACCACCAATTAACTAAGCAGGAATGCCATGGTATGCTCAAAGAATTAAAAATTAAAAGACCTAAGATGTATGATTTAGGATATCATAATAATAACTGTATAGGATGTCCTAAAGGTGGCATGGGATACTGGAACAAAATCAGAATAGATTTCCCAGAGGTATTCCTTAAAAGAGCTAAAAGGGAAAGAGAAATAGGTCATACATGTATTAAAGATATTAATGGACCTATATATCTTGATGAACTTGATCCTAATCGTGGAAGGTTTGAAGAAGAAATAATGGAAGACTGTGATATTATTTGCCAACTAAAAATGTGCGGTACAAAAGGAGCTGTTAATAATAATATGAAAGAGAAAGTAGGTGAGTAAAAATTGTGTTACATTAATAATTAATTATTCCAGGTGCAGCTGAATAAAATGGAATACATGAATGAAAAAATATTAATATAATAGAAAATTATTTAAAAAGATAATTTTAGTATAATACACTTCTAATAGTTTACTTATATTAAACCATTATGGTATAATATAAGTAAACAATTTTAAATGGAGTGATAGATAATGAATATCTATGAAATTTTAGATCAACAGGAAAAAAATAAGAAAATACGCAAAAACAATTTTTTTAATAATAAGCTTTTAGAAGAATTAATTACTAAAAGCAATTATCAAAAAAAAGATGTAGCAGGTTTACTAGGTGTAAGTAAGGGACTTGTGTCTCAATGGACAAAAAACAAGGTTCCATCATTATTCTTATATTATGAATTATGTAATCTATTAGAAATAGATTACTCGATATTACTAAAAAAAGATAAGAGGAGCGATTAATGAAATGAAAAAATCTATAAAAAAAATTAAAGAAGAAATTAGAAAGTTGAAAGAAAGAAATGATATGCTTAAAAATAAAATAAGAACTAATCCTGAATACCTGTTTAAAGATTGTTGGGAAATGGAAATCCAACAAAATAATTATGATATCAAAAATTTGGAAGAAAAAATACATAAACAATAGGTTTGTAGGAGGAGAAATATAATGTCAAAAGAAAAAGAAAAAGAATTTACATATAAAGATACTCAAGAAAGGTTGAATAATATAAGATTAGACCAAGTTGAAAAGTATATTACAGAAAAAGGAGATAGGCAAGATGAATAGAATTCTGGAGTTAATTGAAAAATATTTTTATTTTGATACAGCAATAATACTTGATGTAATAATTATAATTGGTAAGGGTTTTTTAGTATTTATGGGTGCAATATTCTTTATTGTACTTATTATAAGCATAATAAAAATTATATTTGAAGAGAGACTAAATGGAATACTAGATAAAAAAATTAACAAAAATATATAATTGAATAATATTTCTAGGTATAAAAATGCCAGAAAAAATACTTACTGGAGATGTTGTTATTACTTAATAATACGACGGTAAGGTAAGGGGTGCATATTATGTATAAATGCAGAAAGTTACAAGCAGTATTAATATTAGGAGTATACACAATTTTTATAGTAATTTCAATTATAGGTCTTAATAACATTGGTGGAAAAAAAATTGATATGTCAATGTTAGAATATCATTTAGAAGAAGGAAAAGTAATGAAGATGTCAAAAAAGGGTTCGCTAATTAAAACGTATAAATTGGTTATAGAAAGAAATGGAGATAAAGATGTATATAAAGTAGACGAAGATGAATACTTGATTGTAGAAAAAAATGATACTATATACTTTGCTTATATAGGAGACTACTTATACGATATATATCTTAGAAAAAGTACAGCAGAAAAATTTTTAACAGAAAAACCAGATATAAATTTACAAGAACCTAATTTACTTAATAAAATATTTTCTCTTAATAATTGTAAATATTATGATGGTGATAAAAATGAGTGTATATATTATGGTAGTGAAAAGAGGGGTTTTTAATGGGAAAAAAAATATGTAAAGTAGAAGATTTTAAGCAAAGGGTATTAAACATAATTAGAGAGGATCAATATCTGGGAGAAGTTAATGGATGGATGGATAATATTATCTATCAGGATTATAAAAGTACTGAAAATGCATTCCATGGGACTGTATTGTGTGCTAGTCAAGATGTTAATAAATATAAATTATACATATATGATATTATGTATATGAAAGTAAATGAAAAAATATATATAGACAAGTATGAACTAGACAACAAAGAAATCAACAGTATAATAAAATTTGACCGGATATACAATAAATCACGATCATACTATGAAACAACAAAAATTTTTAGTTGCAATAAAAAAGTTAGTAAGAGTAAAATTTTACAATTTCCTTAGGAAGTGAATAAAAAATGGGATATACACCAGAGCAAAAGAAACTAATATATGATGCAAGAAATGTTGACCTAGTAGAATATTTCACGCGAAAAGGTGAGTGTGTGGAAAAACATGATACTAAAGGTAGATATAAAGTTAGAGGATATGGAGGACTTTATATAAGAGGCTGTACGTATAAATGGTTTACCGGAGGAAAAGGAGGTACATCCATAGATTGTGTAATGGAAGTTTATAATTTGGACTTTTGGGATGCTGTTAGCGATCTATTAGGTACATCCAATATTGTTAGTAAAAAAGAGCATTACATGAATGAGAAAAAAAAGAATGTAACATTTGAGCTACCAGAATTAAATAAAGACCAACATAGGGCAATAGCCTATCTAATGAAAACTAGAGGTATTAATAAAAAATACATACAATACTTAGTAAAAAACGGATTATTGTTTCAGCAAAAGGAATATGGTAATGCAATATTTCCTTTCTATGATCCTATAACAGGAAAAATTGTAGGAGCTGAAATAGTTGGTACTCTTGATAAAGTAAGATTTAAACAAGTAGGAGAAGGATCAAAGATTGGGTATGGATTTTCAATTAAGTTTGGGACTAATGTAGATAAAATATGTTTTTTTGAAACTACTATAGATTTATTATCATATTGTTGTCTGGAAGATAACATAGAATTTCTAAAGACTACATTATTTGTATCTATGGCCGGATTAAAATCTTCAGTTATCAACAATTATTTAGAAATATATAATGACATGAAATCATGTTATGTATGTGTTGATAATGATAATGCAGGATTTGAATTTATTGTCAATCTATCTCAAGAGCTAGATTTTTATCTTAGATGTCCAACTCGTGAATACAAGGATTGGAATGATATGCTAAGAAAAATTAAAAGAAATCTGAAAGAGAAAAAAAGTTAAAAAGTGTTTGAAATTTATCTTAGAAAGGAAGATTAAATGATGTCT
This sequence comes from Vallitalea longa, assembly GCF_027923465.1. Lineage (NCBI taxonomy): Bacteria > Bacillati > Bacillota > Clostridia > Lachnospirales > Vallitaleaceae > Vallitalea > Vallitalea longa. The sequence continues at coordinate 14,591 of NZ_BRLB01000032.1, read as the reverse complement.
TATAATATAAACATAAAAAAAGTAATTAAAATAGATCCTAAAAATGCTAGTACAATAAATCCTATAGATTATTACATGAAAAATGAAAAGATTGGAGAGGAAATGATAGATAAGGAGTGATAAAAGAATTCTGAAAGGAGTATTAATATGGATAATACAAGAAAAAAAGATATAGGAAGAAGCATTAATAATATATATTCAAAAGCTTATTACAAAAGCAATTTCCCATATTCAATAAATATAACCCAAAAATCAAATATAGAAGTATATATTCAAGTTAACATTATAAATGAATTTATAGATATTAAATCTATTTTACAGCAGTATTGTAATGATAATAACATAGTAAATACACTTATTAATTATGAATGGGTTAATAAAGGATTGTTTAGTAATAAAAAATCTTTTTCTACTTACATAAATATTAAAAATTATAAAATGAATTTCGGAATATGTAACCAACTATTTAGCGGAAGAACTTATAAATTTATTAATGATAATGAATGTAATATCTTTCAAAATGATATTAAGAATATAGTAGAAAAATACCTTGATAACAATTTATATGATTTTATTATACCTGAGCTAATAATGTTTATGAAATGGCAGTTTCCACCTTCTAGGCTTGGAAAAAGTTTTGATAAAACGAAGTTAAAGGCTAAAGATTGATTTAGGATAGAATAGGAGTTGAAACGATAATGTTAGGAGTTTTATATTATTTGTTTATGACAAATGAAAAAGAAGATGGAGAAAGTAATTTGCAATACTCTAGAATAGGGACAGTGATGATATTAATTTTAAATATAATACTATTATTAATATCATTAATAAATCCAACAATTATAGATACTGAAATACTCACATTCTTAAACCATCAAAGCAACATGATAAATAGGGGTATTACTATATGTAGTACTATTTTAGCAGTAACAATTATACTTTCATCAACATTTTTAATAACCAGAGGAGATAGGGAGAGAAACAACATAAGGAAGAATATATTAATTGATAGCATTATTCTATTTATTAGTATAGGATTATTTCAACTTATATTAAAACTAGTGAGCTAAAGATTAAGTTAGTTCTTATAAGATGTAATAATGATAATGATTATGAAAAATTGGGTGACAATAGAAAGTGGAGAAAGATCTTATCTTATACCCTTGGAGTATTTGATAAAGAATATGCTTTATTTCATGATTTTAATAATTAATTAACTATTTAGGAAACCTGAAAGGTTTCCTTTTATTATAATATTTGGTAGTGTCACACTAAGTGTGTAAAAATCCATCCTAGCTATGTACGGCTGGGGTGGTTATTTTTATATTTATTAATAATATTCCCATAATTTAGCTGTATTATGACAATACTATAATAGTATCATTTTTGGGGTGCAAAATCTCTAGAATTAACACTGTTTAGTGAACGTTTTTACATGCTAAACTCTTTATGTGATGGGCAATTAATATATTCTGTTTCATTTTTGGGTCCCATCAGCACTTACTTAATGCATGTAAAATTTACGAAGTAAAGGTGGAGATTTATACTACCTTTACTTCGTAAAAGTGAACGGTAGTTAGCCAATATAAGGTGTTATACGTTCATTATATAAAATGGTTAATTGATTGAGTATTTTATCCCAACCTCGATACCTTTGTGTCCATTTTTTGGTAGCTTTATCTGTAGCTAAAAAAAGCATTTTTTGTAAGGATGTATCTGTTGGAAAAATACATTTGCTCTTTGTTACTTTACGATATTGCCTATTAAGATTTTCAATGACATTTGTTGTATACATAATGCGCCTGATGTCATCTGGGAATTTAAAAAATGGACACAATACATCCCAATTTTTTCGCCAACTCGTTAACGCATGAGGATACTTAGTTCCCCATTTATCTTCTAATTCATCAAGCTTTAATAAAGCTAAATCTTCTGATGAAGCACGATAAACCTCTTTGAAATCTCTTGTAAATTCTTTGTAATCTTTATAGGATACAAACTTAAATGAATTTCTTAATTGATGTATAATACAGCGCTGTATTTCTGCTTGTGGATAAACTGTTTGGATAGCTTCTTTTATGCCAGAAAGCCCGTCTACAGAGAAGATAAGGACATCTTTAACTCCTCGTGAAGATAATTGATTAAGAATGTTTAACCAGAATTTAGAGCTCTCGTTTTCACCTATCCAGATACCTAATACATCCTTCATACCATCTAGGTTAACACCAATGATCACATAAGCTGCTCGATTGATAACGCGTCCTTCAGTTCTTACTTTAAAATGAATTGCATCCATAAAAACAAAGGGATATATAGGTTCTAAGGGTCTTCCTTGCCATTCTTTAATTGTTGGTATTAGTTTATCTGTTATTCTACTTACCATATCTGCCGAAACATTTATTCCATACAGTTCATTCATCTGTTCATGAATATCTCTTGTGGACATACCACGAGCATAAAGACTTATGATTTGTTTCTCAATATCTGAAATATCTTTTTTTCTTTTGGGAACAATCTTAGGTTCAAAATCAGCATTTCGGTCTCTAGGCACATCAATATCAATTTCACCTAGAGAAGAACGAACTTTCTTTTGAGAATAACCATTTCGATAGTTGGATTTAGGTTGGTCATGATCGTAACGTTCGTAGCCTAGAGTTTCATCCATCTCGTTTTCAAGCATTTCTTGAATAACATCCTTAAACATATTTTTTAGAGCACCCATAATATCTTGTGGAGTTTTGATGTCATTGTTTTCAATTATTGATTGTGCTTGTTCTTTAGTAATAAGATTATTTGCCATAATAAAATCTCCTTCCTGGCATTTTTATTTAGATTTTAGCCAGGTCGGAGATATTTTACACACTTTTTAGGACATTCTCTAATATTTAGATATAATAATATTTCATTAGTCAAAAAAAGGTTAATTAACTTTTTTTATTAGTCTCTTGATGATACCCCAAGTTCTATAAAGCTGTTCATTGATATCAGTAATTTCAATTACTACAATATCGCCTTTATGACATCCTCTATGCCAATCTACATTTCTACATAAAACACTACGTTTATTATCTAATTCAACATAAATACCTTGAGGAGTAGTATCAATAACTGTTGCTAAATAATCATTTCCAATAGCATAATCATTAACATTAAAGTTTATAGTTTTTGCATCTTTTAAGGTTATTTTAAATGGATTTGTACTAATTACCTTTGCTTTGACAACCATACCAATGTTTAAAATATCTTCTACGTCGGCAATCCAGTTGTAAGAAATATCTTGAACTGGTACCGTAATCTCTTGTCCATAACATTCTATGATACATTTTTTAATTGAAGTACCAATGACGTTAACATCAATAATATCTCCAACATGGATATTATTTAGATGCTTAAGTCTAATTTCCATTGCTTTTTTTCTACTTCCCAAAGCATAGGTATCTTTGATATTTGTAATTATGTATTCAATATTAGCACCAATAAGAGAACCTATTCTGTCTCTTAAATGAGACTTTTCAATTTCCATTTCTGATTCAGGAATTAAGATTTTAATATCTTTATATCTTAAGAAAGCATAATGCTTATTATTAATGTTTTCCTTTCCCAAGACAGTGCTGTTAAATATTTTTTTCTTTTTGAGTTCATTTAAAGTAATAGGATTCATTAAGTCAGCTCCTCATATGAAGTTTATATATTATTATAGCACATATTAAAAATATTAGAACATATAAAAAGTTACAATCAATAGTTATTAAATAAGATATAAGGACTAAGAAATAGAAGTACTTTATATATAATACTTAATATTTTTTTGCAAACAAAAAAGGTATAATCGTGACACTATCATACCTTATACAAAGACATGTTGCTTTTTGAATGCTCATAGTATATCATATAATAATAATAGAGTCAATTTTTTACAATATATTAAATCAACCTTTTAATAACATTGGAGTTTTTACAAACCCAAAAACAATTGAAAGGGGAAGTTTAACAAAATGAAAGTATTACAATGCATGAGCAGAAGTGTTAACACATTTATAATGAAGTCACAAGAAGATTTAAAAACTATAGAACCAGATTACAATTCATTCAAGAAGAATGTAAGATCATATAATTATACAGTTAAAGAAGATTGTAAAAATATAATATTAAGGACTATAGTTTTTAATAAAGTACAAGTCATTAAAGATGATTTTTTAAGACAACAGTATTACGAATTAGCAGAATCCTTAATTAGCCAATTTAATTCTCAAGTGGCTACATTTCTTATTAAAGATTGTTTCAAAAATATGGTTGAAACAAATAAAAGAGTTGATGATTACTTCAAGATATTAAAAAAAGAAGTAACAAATACAGTAAAGGTTGTAAATGAATATTTTAAGAATCCACAAAAAATGAGTATTCATAAAGGACCTGAACAATTAGGATTAAGTATTAGTAATGAAAAACAATCTGTAAGTGATAACAATCAAATTCCAGATAATAAAACAAAGATAGAGTCAAACTATGAAATTAAGAATAATGATTTACACTATGGTGGTCTTAAACAAAAATGTAAGAACAACATAGAGGCTATTAAGCTTATAAAAAAAACAACGTCATCCATAAATTTAGAACAGAAAAAAACTCTGGTTAAATATAGTGGATGGGGGGGCTTACCTGGTGTATTTGATAACAATAATTCTAAATGGAATGAGGAAAGAAAGTTATTAAAAGAATTACTTACTGAAGAAGAGTATAGTAACGCCAGGGCTGGAACATTGAACGAGCATTATACACCAAAAGAAGTGATAGAATTTATCTATAAATCACTAGATAAAATGGGTGTAAATAATGCTAAAGTTCTTGAACCTGCTTGTGGTACAGGTAATTTTATAGGGCTTATACCCAAGAATATGGTGAAAAAAATTACAGGTATTGAGCTTGATAGTATATCAGGTAAAATATCACAATATTTATATGAAGATGCAAATATCATTATTACACCTTATGAAAAAAGTTACTTACAGTATAATCATTTTGATTTAGTAGTTTCTAACGTTCCGTTTGGATCATATAAAATATTTGATCCACAATACAATAATTATAATCTACTTATACATGATTATTTTATTGTGAAATCATTAGATCATCTAAGAGAAGATGGAATAATGGCTGTAATAACAAGTAAAGGAACATTAGATAAAAAAGATACTTCCGTAAGAGAATTGATAAATCAAAAAGCTGAATTAATAGCAGCAGTACGATTGCCTAATGTTGCTTTTAAAAAGTCAGCAAATACAGAAGTAACTGCAGATATTCTGTTCTTTAGAAAACGGTTAGAAGGAGAACAGATAAATAATAAATTTATCAATGTATACGAAAATAAACAGGGTATACAACTTAATGAGTATTATATTAATAATCCACATATGTTGTTAGGGACCATGAACGAAGAGATCAAGTTATATGGTCATAAAAATACAACATTAAAAGCTAATGAAAATTGGCAAGATGATATGAATAAAATTATTAAATATATACCAGAAGATATATATGTAAAAGATACTAGAAATATTGATAAATGTATTGACACACTTCCTTTGGCAGCTGTTAGAGTTCATGTAAAAGAATATGGATTCTGTGAAAAAGAAGGACAAGTTTATCAAAGAGAAAATAATGAATTAAAATTAGTTAATGTAAAAGGCAAAAAGACGTTAGAACGGTTAATTCACTTAATTGAATTAAGAGAAATTACTATGGAATACATAAATGACCAAATGGATATAAAAAAACCTGAAGATATACTTGAGTGCGAAAGATATATGCTTAATAGAATATACGATAAATTTGTTAGTAAATATGGATTAATAAATAATAGAATAAACAAAAGTCTATTCAAAGAAGATCCAGACTTTCCAGTTCTTCTTGCTTTAGAAGACGAAAAAAATGGAAAATGGGAAAAGACAGAAATATTTTATAAAAGAACTCTTTATCCTATAAGAGAAATAACTCATGTTAATACTTCAAAAGAGGCATTAATAGTATCCCTTAACAGATATGCTAAGGTTGATTTAGAGTATATGGCTAAACTAACAGATAAAAGTATAGAGACTGTTATTCAAGAACTAAAAGGAAAGATATATAAAGATCCTAATAGTTGCACATGGGTAACAGCAGAAGAATACCTAAGTGGAAATGTCAGAGAAAAACTGCAAATAGCAAAAGAATACCAAAATAGTAGTAAAGGGTATAACGATAATTATAAAGCGTTATCAGCAGTGCAGCCAAAAGATTTAGAAGCACATGAAATTATTGTTAAACTTGGTGCTACATGGATTCCATCTGACATAATAGAGGATTATATAGCATTTATATTCCAAACTAAAAGAGACATACACGTTTCTTATAGTAAGGTGATTGCCACTTGGAGTATATCATACTCTTATATAGATAATATATTAAATTATAGAACTTTCGGGACCAGTAGAGTCAGCGGTATCAAATTATTACAAAATACTTTAAATCAAAAGCAAGTAAAAATATTTGATATACAAGAAGTTGATGGAAGTGAAACAAGAGTTTTAAACAAAAAAGAAACTTTATTAGCAAGACAAAAACAAGATGATCTAAAAAGGAAATTCCAAGAATGGATATTTGAAGAACCAGACCGAAGGAATAGAATTGTTAAGATCTATAATGAATTGTTTAATTCTTTTAGGACAAGAGAATACAATGGAAAAGACTTAACTTTTCCAGGCATGAATAATAATATTAAGTTGAGACAACATCAATTAGATTCAGTAGCAAGAATCTTATTTGGTGGAAATACTTTATTAGCACATGTTGTAGGTGCAGGAAAAACATTTACAATGATAGGTGCAGCAATGAAACTTAGACAAGTTGGATTAGCAAAAAAATCATTATTTGTTGTTCCCAACCATTTAATAAACCAATGGTCAGCTGAATTTATTAGATTATATCCAAGTGCTAAAATTTTAGCAGCAACAAAAGATGATTTTAAACCACAAAATAGAAAAAGACTATTTGCAAGAATAGCTACAGGAGATTGGGATGCAATTATTGTAGCTCATTCATCATTCAAGAAAATAAATGTTGATCCTGAATATACAAAAGAATTTATGAAAAAACAGATTGACGATATTAAGATTGCGATAATGTCTGAAAAAGATGAAAGAATACCTAATACTAGGTTAATAAAACAGCTTGAGACAACTCAAAAACGCCTAGAAAGTGAAATGAAGATGATGCTTAAGGTCAAAGATAAAGATAATACGCTCACCTTTGATCAATTGGGTATTGATTTCTTATTTGTAGATGAAGCCCATGAATTTAAGAATCTATATGTTTATACAAAAATGGGTAATGTTGCAGGAATACCACAAACAAAGAGTCAAAAGGCTTTTGATTTGTTTGTAAAGTCTCAATACATAATAAATAGATATGGTAATGGAGTACAAGGATTAACTTTTGCAACTGGTACACCAATAAGTAATAGTATGACAGAAATGTATACTATGCAGAGATATATGCAGTTAAGCAAATTAGAGAAATTTGGATTATCTCATTTTGATGCATGGGCATCGACTTTTGGTGAACAGACAACAGCATTAGAAATATCTCCAGATGGCTCAGGATACAGAATGAAAACAAGGTTTAGAAAATTTAACAACCTACCTGAACTTCTTATGATGTTTAAAGAATTTGCGGATGTTAAAACCGCAGATATGTTAAAGCTTCCAGTACCTAATCTCAAAGGTGGTAAACCTATAACTATAGAATGTGAGCCTACTGAAGAACTTATAGATTTTATTGGAACATTAGTAAAAAGAGCTGAATCAATTCATTCTGGTAGCGTTGATCCTCGTGTTGATAATATGTTACTCATAACTAATGAAGGAAGAAAAGCTGCATTAGACTTAAGATTAATATATCCTGATGCAGAGATTTCCAATAAAATATTAAAAGCTGTAGATAACATTTACAATGTATGGGAACAAACAAAAAAGCAAAAGCTAACACAATTAGTATTTTGTGATTTATCTACTCCATCAAAAGAATTTAATATTTATGATGAGGTTAAGAATAAACTCATAGAAAAAGGAGTGCCACAAGAAGAAATAGAGTATATACATAATGCAAATACAGATATAAGAAAAGAAAAATTGTTTTCAAATGTAAAAGAAGGTAATGTACGTATACTAATGGGTTCAACTGCCAAAATGGGTGCAGGAACGAATGTACAAGATCGCCTTATAGCACTGCATCACTTAGATGCTCCTTGGAGACCTTCTGATATAGAACAAAGAGAAGGTCGTATTCTAAGACAAGGTAATAAAAACTTAGAATGGGGAAATGATGTCATGATATTTAGATATGTAACAAAAGGATCTTTTGATGCATACTCCTGGCAATTGCTAGAAACAAAAGCTAGATTTATAGGACAAATCATGTCTGGTGATGTTAATGTGAGAACTGCTGACGATGTAGATGATACATCTTTATCATTTGCAGAAGTAAAAGCTATTGCTTCTGGTAATCCTATGATAATGGAAAAGATGGAAGTAGATACAGAAATTCAGCGATTATCTGTATTGAAATCAGGTTATAAAAGGGAGTGGTATAATATGCAAGATACACTTGCTATACTACCAAACAAAATTGACAAACTTGAAAAAGTTAAAAGTCAATATGAAGAAGACCTGAAGGCAAGAAAAAATATTAATGACAATAAATTTTCTATGGTTATCTTTAACAATGTATTCAATGATCCTAAAAAGGCCGGTATAGCGTTAAATGAATCATTTAAGGATCTAGCAGCAGATGGTAAAAAAGAAATTGGTAATTATAGAGGATTCAAAATTATAGTGTCTTATTATGGTATTGCTAAAAAGATAATGCTAACAACCAATAGTAAGGGAAATGATAATATAGTTGAATGCTCTAAAATGCCATTAACTACAATTAACAGAATGAATAACAAACTTGATTCTTTTGAAGAAGAAATAAAAGATGTTTGCACTAAAATAGAAAAAAACAGAATAAGTGTAAACAATATTCAAGATGCCTTGAATAAGCCTTTTGAATATGAAGAAAAACTGCAAGAATTGATAGTAAGGCAAAAAGAGTTGGATGCATTACTAAATAAAGATAATGAAGAAAAACAAGTTCAAGAAATAGCATAAGAGCTATAAAGTTTAGAATAAAAAGTTAATAATTCATACCCTAAAAGGGATAAAAATATCCCTTAAGGGTATCTTTATCCTTTTAAAAGGTATCAACGTTTAGGAGGATAAAGATGAAAGAAATTACAAAAAAAGCGGTAATAAAAGTTAAACAAGAGTTGGACAATTATAGAGAAAAGCAAATATCAAAGACAGCCAAGGAAGTATATGATCATACAACAAGGCACATGTTTGTTGAAGCAACAGCACACTATTCAACTGATCTAATTAGAAAAAGTGAAGAGATTGCAAAATTAGTGTTGGTAGAAGAAGCTAATACTATTGATTGTGCAGAAGCTGTTATGAAAGTAGCTAGAAATGTAGGTTGTCTTGGTTCCATTACATTAGAAGTTTTCTATAATGCTATTTGGGATTATTATAAAATAGACCACAAAAGAATAAAAGAAATTGAAAAAAATGAATTACTAAAAAAACAACAAGTAAGAAAGAAAAGAGAACAAAAAAGAAAAAAAAGTACAATGAAAAAAGATACTATCCAACCTAACAATAATAACGATTTACAATTATCGTTATTTTAAGGGGGGATAGTACATGAAGAAAAGTAAATTATCGTTAAAGGTAGAAAAAATAAAATTCCCTAAGAAATATAAATATGTTATAAAAGGAGAATTAATTACAAATAAAATTTTACAAGTAACAATTTATTCTTGTAAGAATAAAAAAGTATTGTATAGATTGTTTATTGACGAAAAGGAATATATAACATATAAATATGATTCTCATAAGTGGTCAAAAGCAATGCTAAGAAATTTAGAATCAAGAGATTGTAATGCTATAACTAATTATATAGTAGATACTAACATTAAAGCTAATGACTCTAAAAAGATATTAGGATGCCAAGAAGAAGATCTTCTTATAAGTATATATGAGTACCAAAAGCAATTAAAAATCAAAGCATATATAAAGAAAAGAAGAGCTATAGATGATATGTTTGAACAGTTGAAACCTTTACCAGAAGATCTAAATGAATGGGTTATAAATAAGGTTTTTAAAGATTCAAATTATATTATATACCAAAAAAAAGGCAAAAAGATATCTGGATATTGCACTAGATGTAAAAAGAAAATTAAACTTGATGATGTAAAACATAATAAAAAGATTGTTTGTCCAAATTGCCAAACTGAGGTAACTGCATTATCAGTAGGTCTTTGGAAGAGACGTAATGATGTTAGTAATGAGAAATACTTTAATATCATTAATAATACATCAAAGGGATTAGTTGTTAGAGTATTTGAAGCCATTAAGGACGAGACATATCAAAAACAAAAACTATATATAACAGAAGTCTCAAGATTTTTAGTTAATGAAAAGAAAATGCCTCAAGGTTATAGATGGTGTGATAAACAATACTGTAATGGTTATTACTATTGGTCGTATGGAACAAATTGGCATGAAAGAAATGATTGCTTATATCATCCATCTTCTTATCTCTATACAGATAATCTTGATGAAGAGCTTATTGACAAGTATAAATATTGTGGATTAAATAATGCTAAAAATATTGGGACTATTGATGTAATTCGTTACTTATATAATTATCAAACGAAACCAATATTAGAACAGTTTGTAAAATATGAGCTTTATAATTTAGTGAATGATATAATTTTATATCAATCTAGGAATAAATTCTTTGATAGTATAGATATAGATATGAATTTAAAAGCTGATACTCTTAAAAAGGTTTTAGGACTTAATAAGCAACAAATGAAAACAATAAAACAAGCTAATGTAGATATTTATCTTCTTAGATTGTACAAATTTTCAATAAAAATAAACCAAGAGTTAGATTCAAAAGAATTGAGGTATTTACATATTAAAGGAAATGGATATTACTATAGCAATTTCTATCCTTATGGTAATATAGAAAAGTTAACATCTGCAATAAATGAAGAGGGAGAAATTGTACGTGGATATGTAACCTTAAAAAAACTAATAATGTATAAGAAAAAACAAAAAATAACAAATGACAATTTTTATATAGATTACTTGGATTATCTAGAGGAATGTAAGTTTCTAGGATATAATATGAAAAGTAAATCTATTTTATATCCCAAAAATTTGATGAAGGCTCATGAGGAAACTACTAAACTAATTAAAATTAAAGAAGATGAAATTACAAAAGAAAATTTACTAAAACTTCATGGTGCTGTAGCAGAAATATTTCAAGAAGAAATAAAAGGATATAATTTTATTTTTCCAAGAAAAATTAGTGATTTTATCAAAGAAAGTGAGGTTTTACATCATTGCGTTAAAAGTTATGTTAGAAGCGTTGCTTCAGGAAAAACATTTATTATCTTTATGAGAGATAAAAGCAATAAAGATAAACCTCTATATACGATAGAATTTAATAACAATCGTATAGTACAAATTCGAGGATATAAAAATAGTAATCCAACAGAAGAAGCACTTAATGTAGCTAAGAAATGGCTTAGTAATGTAAACAAAAAATTAAATGCTGCATAAAGTTTACTAAAGTAAAAAATGAAGTAAAAAATATATTTCGGTCTATTCACCTGAAATATATTTTTCATTTGAAAATACAACGAATAAGTTGTATAATAATATAGAGGTGATTTTAAATGTTAACAGAGATACATTCCAAAGAAATAATAGAAAAAATGGATAATAAAACAAAAGAAGAATACTTAAAATATAAAGACAACTATGATATAATAAATATGTTAATAACAACTAGAAAAAATATGGGACTCACCCAAAAAGAATTAGCTCAAAGACTAGGATTAAAACAACAAGAAATATCAAAAATAGAGACAAAAGTACAGATGCCTAGTTATAAGAAGTTACAAAAAATAGCAAATGAGCTTGGGTTAAAACTTGTATTAATAAAACGTTAATATTACTCCACTACCCCATTCTATTATTTAAGTTTAGTTACTCTACTAGATAGAGAAAAGTTTAATACTCATTACAAATGAGAAAGGTGAAAGGGGTAAAAAAGTTAATGAAAGTATATGCATATAAATCCTTAAGTGGAAAGGATTTAATCAATGAATACATAGAAAAATTACCAAAAAAGGAGTATTTTGAAGCTGTAGCTATAATACAGTATTTAGAAGAAGATAAATTGAATCTTCTCAATACAAGGCAGCTTAAAGGAAAACTATGGGAGATAAAGTTTTACAGACATAATAGGATTATGTATGTAATCAAAGATTCAAATAGTGTTTACCTTTTACACGCTTGTAAAAAGCAAAAAGGTAAAGCTGAAAAATTTGAATTAGAAAAAGCTCTCAGACGAGCCAAAGAAATACTACAATAAAAGTTTAGGAGTGATATTATGTTTAGAGAAATTAATGTAAAAGAAATATTAAATGAGTTGGATTCCGATACCAAAAAACAGTATAATGAATTCAAAAAATCATTTGATAAAAAAGTTAATGCTAATAAAAAAGATAAGGAAAAGATTACAACTGTTTAAGTTGTAATCTTTTTTTAACGAATAAAAATCCACAAATAAAGGGATGTATAATCAATAGAGTAACCAATGGTTACTAATGGTTACCATGAATATTATTAATGGTAACCCTATATTTTAAACTAATTTAAAATAAAATAGTCTGTAATAACGAACAGACTATTTTATAATAATCATAGACTTTAACTTGCATAAACTAATTTATAAAATCCTCTATTAACACGAACGAAATCACCATTCTCATAAATGGTTGCTCGTATACGTTCTTTGAAATGAGGATTACATTTAGCTTTTTTGGTATTAGCTAATACTTTATTTAGTTTAGATAAACTTGTGTATCCACCTAAGTATTCAAATGTATCTTTTATTAATTGATACCAGGTAACATTGGCTGCCTTTTGAATATCTACAGTAGTATGTTTAATATAAGAAATGTTAACAATGAAAGATTTATCTTTCATAAATACCATTACATATTCAGTGACAATTGGTATAAATGGTTTCTTATAAGTTCTATTATCTGAAGAACAATTATATTGTGCTTTGACAATAAAACTTTCTAATTTACCAAACTTAGCCATATCTTGTTGAATGCTAAAAAATTTACCATTTTTTCTTACATCACCAACAGTGATTAAAAGTCTTCCACCTTTCCTTAAAGATAAAAACAACTTTTGATTGACGATATTTAATTTTTCAATAAATTCTTTATAGCAGCTGCAACGACTTAAGTCACCAGGATAAGGTTGGTTTCCCCATACATTACCACTATAAGTAACAGCATTATAATACGGTGGATGTATATTTATAATATCAGCTGATTCTGGAAGATCATCCGTAATTGCATTCCACCCCCCTACTCCATGTTGATAATTTGGATTAAGATCATAGCTACTACATGAAATATTAAGATTGTCACAGAGCAGTTTTAGTGTTCCTGAACCTCCCATGGCATCAATTACTTTTAAGTTAGTCTTCTGATTATAATAATTTTTATAATCAATTATATAGTCAATCAATGCTTTTGATACTTTAGGAGAAAGATTACCTTTCCATCCGCAACTACCCTCAGTACCTCTTTGGGGAAATGCCATAAAAGAAGTTAATTGCTTCCCTACCCTATTAGTCAAAGGCTTTATACCTTCTTCAAGTAAGAATTGAGAAGTTTTTTCTCTTCCGAATTTACTTTCAAGATAAGAATACATTGTTTGTATTTCTTTTTTGCCTAAACTTTTGTACATATTATTAGTACCTCCTAAACTTTTTTTGAATAAACTTTTCTCAATCTGAGTTGTAAACATTTCTCTATCTAGTAGAGTAAATAGACTTACATAATTAGGAGATAAAAATATTATACACTAGTTAATGATTAAAGTCAGTTTTTTTCATTGCATATACTGGAAAATTATAGTATATTTAAAGGGTAAAGTTTAGTTACTTTTTATTAAAGAAACGTTGTAGAATCCTTCAATAAGGAAAAAGTAAAACATAACTTTATAAGTTTAGTGCTATGTAATAGCATAAAAGTTAAGGAAGAACAAAAGTTTAAGTTAAGGAAGGTGAAGTTAAGGAAGAACAAAAGTTTAGGTTAAGAAAGGTGAAGTTTATGCATTACAAACGTCAAAATGACGTAGTCCATTTTAATTTAAAAAAATGGTAATACCTAAAAATTAGGTATGGGTGTCTAAAAATTAGACTATACCCACTATCCAATTAAAAAACGCTTAACAATTGAGCGGATCAATGAAACAAACGTCAAAATGACGTAGTCCATTTTAATTTAAAAAAATGGCAATACCTAAAAATTAGGTATGGGTGTCTAAAGATTAGACTATACCCACTATCCAATTAAAAAACGCTTAACAATTGAGCGGATCAATGAAACAAACGTCAAAATGACGTAGTCCATT
>NZ_BRLB01000031.1 GCF_027923465.1 Vallitalea longa | reverse complement strand
AATACCTAAAAATTAGGTATGGGTGTCTAAAGATTAGACTATACCCACTATCCAATTAAAAAACGCTTAACAATTGAGCGGATCAATGAAACAAACGTCAAAATGACGTAGTCCATTTAAAAAATGGCAATACCTAAAAATTAGGTATGGGTGTCTAAAGATTAGACTATACCCACTATCCAATTAAAAAACGCTTAACAATTGAGCGGATCAATGAAACAAACGTCAAAATGACGTAGTCCATTTAAAAAATGGTAATACCTAAAAATTAGGTATGGGTGTCTAAAGATTAGACTATACCCTCAAACTAAGTGTATCGTTTTCCATTTGAGCGTTATCAAGTGAAAAAAACACTTTCATTATTTAAATATTTATTTAATGAACTACGAAATAAGTAGCCGAATTAAGGGGTGTTTAGCCACCGCTATATTAATATATAGCATCTGTAAAACAGACATGTGGCGTTAGGTGTTGAACTATTAAGAAGCTAATAAGTACTCTAATTTACTCATACTATTAGCCCAGCACTGTCTCTGTCTAAGCATAATAAAAAAAAAGTAAAACTTTTTTTTAGGTAAAGCGTAAGACAGAGACAGTGCGGAAAAAATGGCACGAGCCCATATAATTAGGTACTCTTCAAATATATAAGAAATAAGATATTCATAAGACGTATGCTTAATATTGATTAGGTTTATTAAGTATATTTAAAAATACTTGAATGAAAAAAAATATTAGAGGTGGTGTAAATTGAAGTATAAATGGAAAATGACAGGACATGGAACAACAGACAATCTAGGAAGACAACTTGAAAAAATAGCAAAAAAAATGAATGAGAATAAATATCAAACAAGATATACATATATTCATTCTTGTGAAAGATTTATTAACTACTTAGCCTTAGAATTTAAGTTAAGAAAACTGGCTAATATTAAGGATAACCACTTAAGAAAGTATGTTCAATATATGAAAGGGAAAGGAAATTCAGATAAATACATTAAGAATGAACTTTCAGGAATAAGGTTCATTCATAATAGTATTGATAATACAAGATATGAATTGATGGATTCAACTAAATTTAGTAAGGAAGTAGGATTATCTTTTACTCATGATGGAAGAGCTGATAGAGCTTGGACTGAAAATGAATATAATTCATTTAAAAATCTTGCTATAGAGAGAAATAGGGAAGAAATTGCAAATGTATTTGAAGGTATTAGATATACTGGAATGAGATTAGATGAAATTGTAAGTTTAAAGTATCAAGATGTTTATAACTCTTTAAGAGATGGACACATTAGTTTAACCAATACGAAAGGAGGCGTACCAAGAAATGTTATGATAAATGAAGGGTCTAGAAGAATATTTGTTAAATGTTTAAGTAATAAGAAACCAGGAGAATATGTATTTACACCTGTTAAATATGTCAAAAATAGACAAATACATAAATTTAAAAAACAGATCCAAAATTTTGTGTATAACAATAGAAATGAAATTCAGGATAAAGATAGGAAATGTACAGGACATAATTTGACAAAAGATGATAGAGGAGCTTTAACAATACATGGGCTTAGACACAGTTATGCAAGAGATGAATATTTGAAAAGACGTAATGATGGTGTTACAAAGAGTAAGGCTAGAATGGAAGTCGCAAAAATGTTAGGACATGGTAGGGATTCGGTTACGTATATTTATTTAGGAGGAATTGAAAAATGATAAGAGGATCAAAATTTGAAATAGAACATCTTTTTAGAGGAGGAATATTTAATAATGAACAAATCTATAAAGTAAAAAAAACATGTGAAGTACTTGGTAAATATATGTTTTTAGATCGTACTCTTTTAGAAGATAGGGCAGGAGAGCGTATTGGATTATCTTATATAGGTAAGTGTATAAATTACAATATTATAGCTCAATTAAAACATAATGGTTATGATGGGAGTAAAGATATCTATTATTATCAGTTAGACGTAGGAGGATATAATTTATTGGAGAGAGCTGGTATAAGACACAATGAGATGAATATATTAGCTGATGATAAAGTTAAAAGTAGGATATTAACATTTAATTATTTTATAAAAAATAATAATATGGATGTAGATAGAGATTATTTTCAGCCAATACATCATACGTATTTTTTTTGTAAGAACAGTATTATATGTTATTACGAAGATAAGATAAAAGAGACAAAAATACTTAAAATATTACAACTTATGCTAACTGAGAAAAAGGATGGAGAAGTTAGAGAACCAAGTATAGAAGAACTAAGAGAAAGATTTAGTTTCAGACAAATAGATATGGAATTAATAAACGTAGGAGAAACATCTAAAACCACAAAGAAAACCAAAAAGAATGAGAAATAGGAGTGAAATATAAATTGAAGAAAGTTATATATACTTTAGGTGCAATAATAAGTATATTAATAATTATTGTTGCTGCATATGTTACTGGTGCAGTCACATCAATAGAAGTTAGAGATGTACCTATAAAGCAACATATAGATGAATATATAAAAGGAGACGTGGAAGTACAAGATTATATCATAAATACAGATAACTTAGTTAAAAAGTTAAAAAGTCCTTTTAAAACAATAGAACAACTAAAATATACAAATAAATGGGTCATGATTGTAGAATTAGCAGTTATAGTATTTTTAATAATTAAAATTTGGATATATATTTATCTGTATAAAGATTATATACCTATGTATTTACAAATGGGTGGCAAAGTAATAGATAAGAAAAATACTTTTGGGAGTGCTAAATTTGTAGATATAAAAGACATAAAAGAGTACATAAAAAAAGGATTAATCAGATTAAAGGATGGAGTAGTTTTAGGAAGTATTAATAACCCTAATGAAGGTAGAATAAGAAACTTTAGAAATCAACTTATAACAGTATCAGAGAATAAAAGGATGAATAAACATATATTTGTCAATGCTTCTTCTGGTGATGGTAAGTCTTCTACATTCGTTATTACTAGTGTTATTAATTTACTTAAAAGTAAATTTAAATATGAACCGAGTTTTTTATTTACAGATCCCAAAGGGGAATTGTACGAAACTTTAGCAGGTTATATGAGAAAAATAAAAGGATATACGGTTTATTTATTCAATTTGGTTTCAATGAAAAATAGTGATCGATTCAATGTTTTGGATTTTATTGAGGAGCAAAAAGATGTAAGTATTATTGTAGATACAATTTTGAAAAACACTAGAGTTGATGAATCAATAAAAGGTTCAGGTGATCCTTTTTGGAATGAGGCAGAACAGAGCATTATTAAGGCTATTATTATGTATTACAAATTTTATCTTAAACAATATGTAAATATGCCTATAGTATTTGATTTTATAAATAATTCAACGTACCAAGAGGTAGCAAAGATATTTGAGGGAATTCCAAATACGGAAACTTGTAAACAAATGTATAATATATATAATAAAGCACCTGATTCATTAAAAGGTAATATATTATTAGGATTATGTTCTAGATTAAGTATATTTATAGAATCAGATGTTAGAGCTTTAACAGAAAAAACAGATATTAATATTTTAGATTTAAAAGATAAAAAGACAGCTATTTTTGCAGTTATTCCAGATACTCATAGTAGTTTTAATTTTTTAGCAGCTCTCTTTGAGACAGTTATTGGTATGAAAGTTGTTGAATACACTGATAGATATAAAAAAAATAAAATGATAAAGAATAGAGATATTTATGCTTTTTTAGACGAGTGTGCGAATGTAGGTGTAATACCAGGGTTTAAAAAGTGGATTACTACATTTAGAAGCAGAAATTTTCATTTAATACCTATATTTCAAGATATTATACAACCAGAAGAAATGTATGGTAAAGGATGGAATACTATCTTTGGAAACTGTCATACAAAAATTTGTTTGGGTGTTGGTGATTTAGAAACAGCAAAGTTCTATTCTCAATATTTAGGAGAACAATCAATAAAAGTATCAGTAAAAACAAAACAACCAGGAATAACAAAAATGTTTAGGAATGAACGGTGGACACAAACGGATCAGAAAGCCAACTTAATGAATCCAAGTGATTTAACCGAAATGGATATGGATGAATTGATTGTAATAAGACGAGGATGTAAACCCATGAAGGTATATAAATTCTTTTGGGAAAATTTCAAAGATGTTAAAGAAAAAATAGATGAACTGAGTGAGACTATTTTTGAGTATATTCCTGAATGGAATTCTGTAGAAGATGAAGAAATAAAAATCAATGAAAAGAACAATCAAGTAGATGGAAATAAAAAACAGGAAGAGGAAAAAATTTTTCATTTAAAAAAAACAAACGTGAATGAAGAAAAAAATATTAAAGAAAATACGATTGAACAGAAAATAAGAAACTTAGAAAATGGAAGTGGATTATTATAAAAAACAACAGCAAGGTAACCATAGGTTACCTTGCTGTTATAATAAGCAGTTCTGCTGATTAATTCTATGGTTAACGATAAAAAAGCCTGATAAAATAACCTTTGACAAATATAGGTATATGAGTTAATATATAGTAAAGGTTACTAATGGTAACCAATAAGTCACGTAAAAAGTAGAGGGGTAACCTTCTACTAAAAAAATACAAGATAAAGGTTACCAATCGTAACCCATTAAGGAGTAAAAAGATGAATTATATTTTAAGGGAGAAATATGAAAGCGTAAAATACTCTGACGTTCAAATGCAATTGATAATTGACATAGTCAAGGAAAGCAAAGATGCTCTAAAAATACTAGAACTTATTACTGATAGTACAAAAACAAAGAATAATCCCAATGTAAATGGGATTACTAAAGGAGATATAATATCTTATTTAAGAAAAGAGTACAAAGAAGATTTTTCGAAACATGCATGTAATAATGCAATTAATCTCTTAAATGGACCAGGCTTAATTTACTTTAAAGAGAATTTAAGAGGAAAAGCGTATCAACTAACAATAAGAGGTGCAGAGTTAGTTATAAAAATGAGAAAAATGGGAATTTTAGGAAGGAGTATAAAGGATGAAAATTAATGTAAAAAATTTAGGATGCCAAAATTTTGAAGGATTTATGGGAAGAAAAGAAGTAAAACTTGATAAATTAAATATGTCTTTCGTAGCAGGAGGACAGGGTGGAGGAAAAATAACATCTGAGCCAGTGAGATTAGGTTATTATGGATACTTTTATAATACGTGTAAAGAAGATAATATGAATATAAAAAGTATATTGGAAAGCCTAGATAGCGTGAATTATAAAATACTTCAGTTAGATAAATATGATGGAGCTAGTAAAGATAGAGAAATTGGAAAAGAAGCTATAAAGGAAAATGTAAATTTGCTTAAAGAAAAATTGATTACTGATAAGAAAATTATTGACTCAGATTTCACATGGATCGTAGTAGCTCTTGGTGGAGGTACTGGAAATGGATCATTAAACTCTGTTAGTCAAATAGTAAGTGGTATGATGAGAAAAAATAAACGATATTTAGGGAAACCAACCGTTGGTATTATAGCAGCTGTACCAGAAGGATTTGCGAAACAAAAAATTTGGTTAAATACAGCTAAAGCACTTCAAGAAATAAAAGAATTACAAAAGTCAGGATTAATTGGAGCTTGTCTGCTTATAGACAATGAAAAATTGATGAATGATTATCTTAAAAAAAGTGAAGATACAAAAGATTGGACTACATATGGCAACACTACAGTTGCAAGATTATTAGCTGAATTAGATGGATTAATTTCATTACCTGGTAAAGAGACATTTGATAAGAGTGAGTTATTGGATATATATAGTACTCCTGGTTTCTTTTCAATAGGGAAAATGAGAATAAGCGATATAGAAAAATATAAAGAGAAATATAAAGAAAAATATAATGAGTTGATAAAAGACAGTTTTGTAGAAAATAATTTATTTTGTGATGGATATGATTATAAAACTGCTGTTCATGGTGGTATGGCTGTATTAAGACCATCAAATTCCAAAATATTTACTACAAAGGATACCTTAAGATTGAAAATGGAAATGAGTAAATTTTTGGATAGTCCAATGGTGGAAGTTACTCACTTTGGAATATATGATAATGATGAATATGGTACATATAAGCATTCAGAAAAAAAAGATGAAGCATTGATTTATACATTGGTGAGTTTAAAAGACTTACCATCGCATATAAATAAAATGACAAAAAAAGCACTTGAAAGAGAAAAAGCAAAGCAAGAACAGATGAAAAAAGAAAATACTGATTTAGAAGATATGTTATCAGGGATCGTGGAACCAAAAAGAGAGAAAAAAATTGAGCTTTCGATAGAAGATATTTTCAATACAAAAGATGATCGTGTTCAAAAGGAAAGTAAAAAAGAAGAAAATGCCTTTGATCAGTTGTAAAAAAGAGAGGGGAAACCCTCTCTATAAATTGGGGGATGAAAGATGTTTAAGATAATAATAGTATTATTTGTAGGGGGAAGTTTGGCTACACTTATAAATATATTAGTAAGTAAAATAATAAATTATATAAACAAAAAAAAAGTAAAAAGAAATAGTTTGAATTACATAGTATTAACTATAATAATCCTGGTAGTACTTTATATATCATATATGAATTTTTCTTCAAAGCATAATTTAATAATAGCTGTTGTTTTTGATTCTATAATAATTATTGGTTCATATGTTGATTATAAGTATAAAGTTATTCCTAACAAATTTGTTTTAATATCTTTTGTTATTGGTGTAATATCTTTAATATTAACAAGAAAACTAATGATTGATAATATATATGGAATGGTAATAGGTGGAATGATATTGCTTATAATTGCTATTATGCCTGGAGGACTTATGGGTGGTGGTGATGTAAAGTATATGGTTTTAATAGGACTTTTTTTAGGGATAGAAAAGACTATTTTTGCAATATGCATTTCGTTTGTATTAGGTTCAGTGATTGCGCTTATTTTAATAATATTTAGGTTTAAAAAATTAAAGGATACTATAGCTTTTGGTCCTATTTTATCAATAGGAAGTTTTATAGCATACACATATTATGATTCAGTAATTGATAAAATAATATTCTGAAATTAGCTATTGAAATATAAAATTAAAAATGATAAAATGGAATAAATAATAAGTTTAGGAAAATAATGTTTAAGAAATTAAAGTTTAGGAGTGATAATAAATAATAAGAATAATAAAAACAAAAAGCATCTTTTGTAATTGTAATGGATAATGCTGCTTTTTGCAGTATTTTTTTATTTTAGACTATTTAAGTTTAGTTACTCTACTGATAGAGAAAAGTTTAATACTCATTACAAATGAGAAAAATTTAGGAGGATGCTTATGTCAGATGAAGAAGTTATACAAGTTTATGAAGAAGGATTAAGTATAAGTAATGCTATTGATAGTTTATCAATGGTTAAGTTTAGGGATGGAAAAGTTGAGGATCAGCTTAAGAAAATAATAGCTGATTTAAAAAACATTTTTTCATCCTTATAGTTTGCAAAAAAATAATATAGGTAAGAGAAAATTGTTTACATTGTTTAGTTACTCTACTAGATAGAGAAAAGTTTATAACCTAAAAGGAAAAGTTTTATTCTTATCTATAAATTTAAAATGCAGAAATAAGGGAAAAAATGTGAGTGAAAAAGTTTAGTAAATAATAAAATTTTAGGAGGAAACAAAGATGAATATAAAAGAGTTAAAAAAGTTTATTGAAATAAAAAGTAAAGATAATAATTATACAATTGATAGTAATAAAGCTAAAGAAATAGAAGAATTATTTGAGCTTGAAAATTATTTGTGTTTTGATGGAAAAAGTGGAGATGAAGAAATAAGTATAACATATTCAATTGAAAAGTTAGATATTACTACAGATAACATCAAAGTATATGAAAATGATGATTACGAAGTTGAAGTTGATATTAAAGATGTTTGGTATCCATTTATAGTGGATAACAAGTATGTATTATTAATAAAAAGTCAGCAAGTAATTTATTAAAGTTATATAAAATTTAATTATAAAGTTTAGGGAGGAAATGACTATGTTAAAAAGTATTTATAAAAAAAAGATTGATAGTCTTATTTTAGAGAATTGTAAGATGGAAGCTAATCTCGATAAACAAGAAAAGTTAAACAAAGAGTTAAACAAAAAACTTATAGAACAAAACAAAAAAAATATAAAAGAAAAAGAGAATATCACTATGGAGTTCATGGATTTTAAAATAGAACAACGCAAGAAAATTGATACACTCTTAAAGGAAGTTGAGTTCAAAAATCAATATCCTATGAAAATAAATGAGCATTTAGTAATTTATGCGATATCAATGACCTTTAGAGAAAACTTTGGTACACAGTTTGATGTATTTTGTACCGATGGTGATTGTAAAATAAAACATGTTAATATACTGAGACGTGACTATGAGTATAAAGAGACTCTGTTAGCAGATATTAAGAATTGTAATTCTATAAGTGATATAGAAATATTAGACTATATGTAAATAAAATAAAGAAGTATAAAGTTTAGATAATTAAAGTTTAGAAGCCTAAAAGGATAGAATAAATCCTTTTGGGTTTATTCTATCTCTTCAATTAATAATGCAGTTAATGATTATTATGAAATTATTAACAAATAGGAATCACGAAATAAAATATAGAAAAGAAATAAATATGAAAACTGAAAATTATAAGTATTTATAAAAAAGTTTAGAAACCAGAAAAGGAAAAAGTTTAGGAGGAATTAAAAGTGAATAAAGTTATATTAGTAGGGAGATTAACAAAAGAACCAGAGGTTAGGTATTCAAAAAGTCAAAAGCCTATAGCAATAGCTAGATATACATTAGCTGTGAATAGGAAATATAAACGTGAAGGTCAACCAGATGCTGACTTCATTAATATTGTTTCAATAGGCAAAGAAGGACAATTTGTAGAAAAATATTTTAAAAAAGGTCAACAAGTTTCTATAGTTGGAAGACTTCAAATAAGAACATATGATGATTCTAATGGTAATAGAAAATGGATATCAGAAGTCATTTCTGAGGAAGTTGATTTTGCTGAAAGTAAAAGTTCATATGAAAAAAGAAATAAAGAAAAAGCATCTTCTTCAGTTTCTAATGATGATGGATTTGTTCCAGTTGATGAATCTGATGATGATCCGCCTTTTTAGAATCAAAATAATGGAATGAAAAGTTTAGGATAAATATAAAAGTATATGAAAAGGAGAAAAAAATGGATATTAAAAATATAAATGAATATGTAAAAAATATAGATGATAATGTAGAGGTAGCTGTTTATATGAAGTTAGTAGATATTGAAGTTGAAATTGAATATGATTTCAATTTACTAAAAATTGACCAAAATATCATATCTGTAGGAAATATAGGATATAAAGAACTATCCTATATTTATAAGTCAGCTATATTAACAGTAGGAGAGTTAAAGCAGCATATAAAAAATTCTAATGATAAGAAATTGTATGTAAGAGTTAATGTAGAGAGCGGAGATCGTTGTAGAAAGGACATTCATATATTTACTGAATATAAATGTTCTATAGACGATATAAAAACCGTTGATGGAAAAGTAGTTCTGGAATCAGGTGCATTAATAATTTAACTAGTTATATTGATAGTATCTATATAAAGTTTAGGTAAAATAAAGTTTAAAGCCCAAAAGGGATAGAATAAATCCTTTTGGGTTTATTCTATCTCTTCAAGTAATAAGGAGAGATAATATGAAAAGTTTAGGAATAGAAAGTTTAAGAGAATTATTTAGCATATTGGAGAATACAGCTTTAAGTATAGCTGGAATTGATAATGCAGTTAATGATTACCTTGAAAGACAAAAGCCGGATAAAGAATATAAAAATATTTTAGGGTTTCAAATGGAATCAATGAAGCTCATAGAATTAAAAATTCTTAAATCTTTAATTAAAAAATGTGGATATGGAAGATTTACAATTTCAGAATTAATGTCAGTACATGAATTAATTAATGTAGATAAGAATAAAGATATATATTTATATTATCTTGAAGGTACAAATAAGTATGTTTTTATAGAGTGTAATCAATTAGCTAAAGTATGCTAAAACGTTTAGGAGGATAAAGTTTATGAGATTATTAGCAAATAGAAATCACGAGATTAAGTATAGGAAAGAAATAAATATGAATACTGAAATTTTTATGTCTTTGTTAGATGTAAAAAAAGAAACGTATTTATGTAAGATAAATACGTATAAGATTAATTATTCTATTACTTATAAAGAGTGTTCAAAGAATATAAATATCATTATATACAAAGGCAGAAAATTAATAGGTAAAAGTATAAAAGCAATACCAGTATTTGATGAAGGAAAGTATTCTTTAAATACTAGTGTATATTTAAAGGCCCAGAAAATAAGTTTTGAGATCATAATATATAATAGCGAATATAAATTTTTAAGTAAATTAATGAAGAATAATGTTCATGTTATTTCTCAAAGAAAAGCAATAGACATAATAGATGCTTATAAAATCCTGGAGAAATATCAGGAAGAACGTAATATTAAATTAAAAATACTTAAAAATGAATTTGTGGAAAATTCTTGTTACGATGAAAATGGAATTGAAAGTATAAGATATGATTTTAATATAGAAGATAATGATAACTATTTAGCACTCTATATTGATAATAAACGTTACCTTTAATATAATAAAAAAGTTTAAAACCAGGAAGGGAAAAGTTTAGGAGGAAATTATGAAGATATCTTTAATAAAAGCTGTATTAATATTATTTGTGATTATTTCCATATCTTTTGTTATAAAAGATATGTCGAAAGGAATTAGTAATACTATAAACAATGAAATAGAATATAAGATAGAAAAGATGTTTTAATGAAAAGTTTAGGGAGGATAAAGTTTATGAAAATAAAAAAGTTTATAAATAAAATAAATAGAAATCAAGAAAATAAAAAGGAATATAATAAAAAAGAATTAACAATGAA
This sequence comes from Vallitalea longa, assembly GCF_027923465.1. Taxonomy (NCBI): domain Bacteria; kingdom Bacillati; phylum Bacillota; class Clostridia; order Lachnospirales; family Vallitaleaceae; genus Vallitalea; species Vallitalea longa. The sequence continues at coordinate 22,342 of NZ_BRLB01000031.1, read as the reverse complement.
AACTAAAGATTTTATGTCTTTTTGTGTTAGAGGAAAAGCAATTGAAGGCAAGGTTGCCTTTAATTTAAGTGAAAACTTTATAAATGAATATTTGTAGAGTTTAAAACTAAAGTTTATTCAAAAAAAGTTTAGGAGAAAAAGTTAATGGATTACAAAAAAAGTTTAGATCAATATACAGATTTTGAGTTGTTACAAAGTTTAACAGCTCTAAGTGAAGAAGAATTCAAAAATATTATTGAAGAAGAAGGGTATAAATTATTATTTGTACCTTCAGATGATAAGTTAAAAGAAATTGTAAGTAAAGATGTAGGTACAAAGCTCCTTATTGTTGGAGAAATCTCTAAAAGATTAACATCATATAGAGCTTTAGAAAAAATGAAAGCAAATAGTCCAGGTACTCTTGCTAGTCTGTTCATGACAGAGATGAGGTATCTAGATAAAGAGCATTTTAAAGTTGTTTGTATGGATACAAAAAACAACTATATTTCATCTACAACAGTAAGTATAGGAACAGTGAATGCAGCTTTAGCAAATCCAAGGGAAGTATTCATTGAAGCATTAAGAAAAAAGGCTGTTCATATAGTATTAATACATAATCATCCTTCAGGAGATCCTTCACCTAGCAAAGAAGACATTCTTTTGAGTAGAAGAATGTATGAAGCAGGTAGGATAGTTGGAATAGAACTATTGGATCATATAATAATAGGTGATGGAAAATATACTAGTTTAAAGCAAGAACAGTATTTTTCAGATTTTGAGATTGAGGTCTAAAAAAATAAAAACTAAAAAGTCTATTCTGATTAGAAGACTTTTTAGTTTTGTTTTAAAAAAAATTATTTACTTGTCAAAAAATATAAAGTTATGGTAAAATATTGAAAGAGAAAGAAAAAAATAGAATAAAAAATGGCAAGTAAAAAGGAAAAGTATTGACCGTACTTTTCCCAGCTAATAAACAAGAAAGCTTACCACGCTTATTTAATTCTTGTTAAATTCACTTAATATTATAATATAAATTAAAGTGTATTTCAATAGGTTTTTGAAAAAGAATTAAGAAATTGTTTGTTAGCCTTCTAAAAAGTTGGAGGGTTATTTTAATGAGTAATTATAAAAAAAGAATAGGTAGTTGTAAATTAAATAGAGATATAATAGATAATAAAATAAATAAAGTAACATCTATAGATATTGATATTCTGTTACTATTAGCCAAGTATCAAGATGCTTTTGGACGAGTAAGGTACATATATTATAAAGAAATTATAAAAGAGCTTAAAATACATAAGACAAGCTATTTTAGGGCATTAAAACATTTAAGTAAAAATGGTATTATAGATTGTGACTTCACAAAAAGAGAAAAATATAAAGATCTTAGATTCATTAATAATGATTATAGTGATGATATGAATGACAGAATCAAAAATTACTTTAATGTTAATCATTATTTATTATATACAGAAGAGTTTAGGAAATTAAGAAAAAATGCGAAAGTAGGATTAATAAGAATCTTGGCCAATATGAATAGGCATAAAGGATTTATGAACATTGGTAATACAAAACTTAAGCAATATTTTAATACAGATAATATATACCTTATAAAGACGTATATAGAGGATATAAAGAAGTTGATTACAATTAAAAATAATGGAAGAGGTAAGGCTCTAACATTATTTTATAAAGAAATAAGTCAAGGATCTATAAGAGAAATCTTTTTAAAGCATATATTTGCAATGAAAATGAAAATGAATAATATTGTACATAATATAATAGATATTAAAGCGCTTATAAAGATTTTTAATATTTTTATAACTAGAGAATCTATTCCAAGTATTGATTTTTTAATAAATGAGATAAACAACTTAATAATAAAATATCAGGATAAAGGAATTCAGCCTAAATTGTTTAATAACATATTAAACGCTAGATTTGGATATTAGTATAATAAGATAAAAACTTAACATTGTTAAGTTTATTTGTGTAACTTAAAACTAATAAAAACAATAATAAATAAATCATAAAAAGAAGAGTTTACCCATAAAATGTAAATAAATGGGTAGATACTTCTTTTTTTATGTAGAAAAATATGTGGATAACATGTGAATAACTAGAATCATAAAAAATAAGTTGCATTTCATTAAGAAAAAAGAAAAATAAGTTGCATTATATTAGTATTAAAGTTGCAAAATATTTAATTGTAAATATTGTAAAAACCTTATAATCAAGGGGTATTACACAGTTTTTAAGAACTTTACCTATCTTTAATATATTCATACTATCTATATATTCATAAAACAATACTATCGTGGTGGTGGTTAAATAAAGTTGGTAACTAACTAAGAATTATTAAAAACCTAGAAAAATAATTAGGAAGAAATAAGTTTACTTATTTCTAATTTAACTAAAAATTAAAGATGTAAAAATTACTTAAGTAATTTTCTTTATCACTTGAATAAATAAATATGTATTATATATTATAACACAAAAATCCATCTAATAATACTACTACAATACTACTTGAATGAAAAAAAATAGATATATGTTAAAAAGATGTACAATCTATTCTATATTAAACTATTTATAATTCAAAATTTAAAAAGATTAATTTATTTATATTAAAAAAATACTTATATTGACAAAATGTTACAAAAAACATACAATAGTCATATATAAAATGGTATTAAAAAATCATTACAATAATAGTTACTTAGAATTAGTACTAAGTAGTTACTACTATAAATATATATATCACTATAATATAATTTAAAAGTTTAAAGATTTAATAAAAATTGTAAACATAATTTACAATTTACTTGAAAAGTAAGAAATATATAATCAGACAAAAAAAAAGACTAACAATAGTGTTGCCTAATGCAAATTAATATGGTATATTATTATATAGAAAATTTAAAGGTTGCCATATAAGTAAAGTATTGGTAGTACTTTACTTACTACATAGGTGATAACGCACCCACATATGAGCCAAAAGCTCAATAGCAACCCTCAATATATGATAAAGTAATAATGGTTAAATGTCAACTTTAAATTATAATATGAGGATAAATTAAGATACGTGGTGTGAATACACCACGTATCTTTTTATATATTTTTAATATTACATTAAAAGGAGGATTAGTTTATGGAATTATTAGAAGGTATGGTTGTTGGATTTGAAGATGATCATGCTGTAGTTAAGAATGACGAAGGATTGTATATAATTAAAAAAAAGGAATTTGGAGGTGTAGAAAAAGATAACAAAATAAAGAATTTTATTGGAGCTAAAATAAAATTTGTTGTTATCGGAGAAGAAAATGGGAAAAAAATAGCTTCAAGAAAAAAAGCAATGAAAAATGAAAGAGAGAAAAAAAAGAATGATATAAAGATTGGTAATATAGTAGAAGTAAGTATATTACTTGTTTTAAAAAAAGTAATAATAGTAGAACTACATGGCAAAGAAATATATGTTCCAGTTGAGGACTGTGTTCAATATTTAACGCAAGATTTAAGAGATTTAGAAATATATAAAGTTGGAGATGTAGTGCCTGTTAAAATAATTGGTACTGACCCTTTGAAGCTTTCTTTAAAAGAAGCATTCTTAGAAAAAAACTTTGATACTACTTATGTGAAGATAAAAGGACAGTATTCAGGAAAAGTTGTATCAATTGTTAGTATTGGTGTTTTTGTAAAAATACCGGTGATTGATATAGCAATCTTATGTAGGAATGTAGATTGGAGAAGAGCATTACAAATAGGTGATAATGTTGTAATTGATATAGAAAAAATAAGTGAAAAAGAACATAGAATATGGGGACATATTCTACGCTACTTAAAGTAGGTGAAAGGATGAAAAGTGAATTAACAAAGAAAGACAATAAATTAATTAAATTCCTGACAGAATTTAGTGTGTGCAAAAAAAAGCATCTAAGTTGTTTTGTTGGCTATAATCAGAAATGTTTGTTTAGGTTACAACAAAACAATAAAATAGTTGTAGAAGAAAATCTTATAAAGATAAAAAATATTCAAGTGGAAGGTATAGAACTTCAAAATGTTCTAAAAGTATTAGATATATTATCCATATTATATCAAAAGGGAAAAATAACTAAAGATATAATAGGGATGGATCTACCTTATTATGCAGCTGCTAAAGTTGCAAATGTAGAAGCATACTTATATTTTACAATTATAAATATTGGAAAAGAAAATATACAGTGTAAGTTAATAGATAGAGATAATTATGGAAATGTAGTATTAATTTTAGAAGAAAAAGAGCAAATAAATAATATTACATTAAATAATCAAGTTGAAAAAATATATATATACAATGAAGTGATCAATAATTGATTTATATAAGGAAACATGCAATAGACAGATATATACAAAGAATTGATTCAAAGCAAGTTCAAACAAAAAAAGTAGAAGAATTATTAATAGAAGCAGTTCTGGATCCTGATAAAATTATTAGACATAGTAGAAAGAAAACAATTATAGCATTTAAAAAATATAATTTTATCTTGATTGCTATACAAAAAGGAAAAGATATAGAAGTTATAACAACAGAAAATGATTATGAAAAAAAAATAAATTGGTGGAAAAGACAAGAAAGGGATTAAAAATGAAAAGTAAAAAAATAAAGAAAATGTTATATTTATTATTAAATATGGTGGTATTAATAGGTTTATTTAGTTTAAGTGTCTACGCAGAAGATCCTACTTATCAACAATATACAAAAGGTGTTGACAAAATTAAAAACATATTAACTGGAATATTTGCTTTTATAGGCTTAATATCTGCAGGGTTTGGAATTATGATGTATAGAAAAAAAGTTGAAGAAAGAACGGAAGAATTATCATCAGTATTTTGGATATTTGTTGGAGTATTCGTAATATCAATTTCAGGAACAGTTGTAACTTGGATGTTCTTCTAGATTAGAAAGAGGGATAAGTTTATGAGGTATTTTACTACTCCATTTGACCAAGAAACACCTGATAAAGTAGTTGGAGGCAAATTAACAGCGAAACAGTTAGTGTGTTATTCTCCAGTTATTTTTATGGTATTTATAATTACTTCAAGTTCAGAATTTGTGTTAATTAAATTTTTAATAGAATTTGCAATAACTGTAATTTTACTGATTTTAGGTTCCATCTTTGCGTTTGTCAAAAAAGATGGTGATGAATTAGATAAGTACTTAATTAAACTTATAAAATTTAAGTTAAGAAATAAAACAAGTACATATCATAAATATTAGAAACCAGTGCCATAGTACATTAGGTATTATGGCATATAGGAGGTAACATATGATTGCTTTATTAATAGGTGGAGGATTAGGATTATTAACGGTTTTAATAGTCTATTTCATATCTGTTAAATTAGATCAAAAAAAAGAAAGAAAAAGAAGTGGTAGTGATGACAAGAAACAAAAGAAAAAAAACGACAAAAACAAAAAGAGTAAAAATGACAATGGAATAGAATATAAAATAGGATTTAAAACAATACAGAATAATATGGTAGAAAACCATGATGGAACAATAAGTTGTATTATTGAGTATTCTACTCAGGACATAGGAGCTTTAAAAGATGAAGAAACAGAGTTATTTGAAGATCAATTAAATAGCTTTGCATTAAGTCTAAAAGAACCTATTAAGATAATTACTTTAATTGGAAAAGCAACTTACAGAAAAAGCAATGAAAAAATATATGAAACAATAAATAGTGGAAAATTATCTAAAAAAAGTATTGATTATTCTGTTAAACTGGCTGAAGAATTGCAAAACAAACAGTATGATCGCAAACAGTATGAAAAAAAGAAGTATATTGTAATAGGGGCAAGAGATAAAAGCGATAAACAAAAAATAAGATTATTAAAACAAAGAGCTACAATAATCATTAATAACCTCACAAGAGCAAAAATTGATTTCAGAATACTAGAAACAATAGAAATTATAGATTTTTTAAATGAATACATAAATCATGGATCTAGATATAATTTAGTAGATGCAGAACAAAAAGGTATATTTGAATTATATTCTACTTCTGATATGAAAGTTGGTGGTGGTGATAGCAATGAGTGAAAAAGAAAATGAAGAATTAACATGGGATTACACTGGAACTGTTGGAAATATAGATTTGATTTTACCCCAAGCAGTTGATGAGCACGAGGATTATATATATCTAGGCAGGAAAAAATATGTCAGAATATATGGAGTTTTAGCGTTTCCATATCTTATACATATAGGATATTTTGATGCTTTATATGGTGTGTTAGGGCAAAATATAGATACAATTGATTATGTGGAAAGAATTCCAGATCAAAAAGCTGTTAATAAGCTAACCATTGAGATAGCAAAAGCTGGAAGTAACGCTAAGTTAAATGGTGGGGATCAGAAATATGTTCAAAAGGCAAATGATTTCGAACAAATGAGAAAAGAAATACAGGTTGGTACAAAAAAATTGCTAAGTGTAACTAAGTTAATTAGAGTATGGGGTAATACTTTGAAGGAATTAAACGAGAATAGTGAGATATTTGAAAATCAATGTGAAACTATGAGTATAGTAGTTCATTGTTTATCACTTAATCAAGAAAATGCGTTCAAATCTACGATGCCATCAATATTAATGACTGAACAAGAAAAAAAATACAAGAAAAATATTACGTCCGATGGTTTTGCAGCATTATTACCTGCTGGTAAAAATGGATTACATCATCCAAATGGTAATTATCTAGGATATACATTAGCAACTAATTCTAAAATATTCTATGATAATTTTGTAGGTCCTCCATTATTATCAAATCCAATGGTTATGATATTTGGACCTGCTGGTTCTGGAAAAAGTGTACTGTTAAAAGCGTTTTTAAGCAGATCAAATGCTATGGGTGCTTGGAATGTATACTTTGATTTAGAAGGAGAGGCGGAGGAAATAATCAATCATCTTGGTGGTAATTATATAAATGTGGCACCAGGTAAGAAAACAGGTTTTAATCCTCTAGATTTAGAAGTAGAAGAAGATAAAAACGGTAGAAAACGAATAGATATATACGGTAAAGTAGCAGAAATTAGAGAGATGTTATCAATTTTCTGTGAAAAAATGAGAGGTAAAGGATTAACTGGTCTTGAATTAACTGGTGTAGAAGAAGCGGTAAGAGAATTATATTCAGAAAGAGGAATCACACAAAATCCAGATTCATTATATGAGTATAGAGATGGTAAAGAGAATGGTAAATTTTCAGTAGGACAAAGAAAGAAAAAAATGCCAATTCTCACAGATTTAAGAAAAAAATTATTAGAATATCCAAATACAAAAGAATTAGCAGAATTAATGAAGTTAATAACTGGAGATGGGTCTATGGCATTATTTGACTGTGAAACAACAGTCAATTTACATGGATTAACAGGTATTGGGTTGAAGGATGTTTCAGATGGGTTCATGAAATTTTATGCTGTTGTGAATATTTTAGAATGGGTTTGGAGTGTGTTTGGTAACTATAAATACAAACACATAAAGAAAAACGCTGAAATAGATGAAGGATGGTATTTTGCAAAATATCCGGCGGCAGCAACACTATTAGAAGAGATGGATAGAAGGGGTAGAAAATATTCGGCAGCATTGGTTATAGCCAGTCAGTTCATAGGAGAATTTTTAGGAACAGAAAGTGGACAGACTATTGTTGATATGGCTTCAACAAAATTCATACTTAAACAAAACCCAGATTCCGTTGATAAAATAGTAAACCACTTCAATTTATCTGATCAACTCAAAAATGATTTAGTAATGTTCAATGAAGGAGATGCTGTACTACTTAGTGGAAATGAAAAAATAGAAATGCATGTAGAAGTCTTTGACTTTGAATGGGAATACTTTAGAACTTAAAGAAATAAGGTGAAAATATGGTTTTCAATGATATAGAGAGGTTAGCAAAATTATTTGCTTATATCATGTGTTTCCTATCAACAATATCAATAGGATGCCTAGTGATTAAAAACAGAAAAGATCCTGAAAAAAGAACAAAAGCAATTAAAGGATTATTTTATTTATTCATAGCAGCTTTTATAATTACATCAGCATTCTTCATAGCAAATAATTTGAATAACTTAGTAGGTAAACTTTCGCGTGGAATAGAACATAATCCTGGTGGAATAACTGGAAGTATTAATAGTCCAACTCAGGATATACATATTGGATTTGTTGAAGGTATATTGATTAGTGCTTTAGAATTTCTAGTTAATAGTTTTAAAGTAATGAGAGAATGGATATTAGGTGTAGATATAAGTTTACAAAATATATTATTCAATATAGAAGAGAATCCAATTGTAAATCTAGTTGTACCATTGAAAAATGGAGGAAGTATAAATTTATTCAATTTAATGCTTATGTCAGTTGGAGTATTCATATACATAATGGTTGTCAGAACAGGACATTCAATAATAAGATTCAGTACAGATGAAAGAAGAGGAGAGGAAGTAAGAGAATATTTATATAGTTGGGGATTAATAGTTATATATATAGCTACAGCACCTGCATTCATATATGTAATAATTTCTCTATCCAACTATATGTTAGGTTTGCTAAATAAAATAGACTTTAGTAACAGTTATGCAGATGTGTTTGAAATGGATGCAAGGAAGTATGGAATAGGAATTTCTATTGCTAAGATATATGTGATATATATTGAATTTAAAATTTGGACAATAATGATATTTAGGAAAGCCATACTTAATGGATTCTATGTATTAGCTCCTGTAGCATTAGCAGTAGGACAACTACAAGAGTTTAATTCAAGTAATGCATGGCTTGGTACAGTAATAAAATTTGCGTTTTACCCATTCTATTATGGTTTTTCATTTGTTATAGCTACTGTAGTACTTAATGGTATGTCTAACGGTAATAATGCCATTGTCATCATCATTATGTACGGAATAATATTTAAATTGGCTGATACTATAATAGCAGTATTTCAAGTGGTTAAAGGTTCAGGAGGCAGACCACCTAAAACAGGCGTAGATTCAATGATGGGTATGGTTGCTTATACAGTAACAAATTTAGTTAGAATGAACAGTACAAAAGGGGGAAATACCTATAATGGAAGCTCAAAAAATACTAATAAAACGTCTAATAATACAACTGGAGCTAAAGTAATGTCTACCGTAAGTAATTTTGCTACAAATCAAGTTAGAAATGCAGTAGATAAGATTGGTGTAAGTAAAGGTTTTGTGGATTCAGTAAAAAAAGGAGTAACTACAGGAGCAAAATATGGAGGAACATTTGGCGGTGGAGTTGGTAAAGTATTAAATAGTAATATAACAAAAACTGCGTTATCAGTAGGAGTAGGAATGGCAGCAGCTTCTATAGGAGAGTCTCCAATGGCAGGAATACCAGCCTTCCAGGCATCAAAAATAATGTTAAATAAAATGCCAATAGATAAAGTTGGAAAAGGATTAGGAAAAGTAAGTGGAGCAGCAGCAACAGGAGTAGTATCAGGAGCTAATAATATAAGGAAAGAAATGATACAGGATAAAGGAAGAGATATGGGACAAGGAGTAAGAAACTATTTTGCATCAGCAGATAATAAGTCTCATAGTAGGAGATAGAGATGAAACAACTAATAAAAAATAAAATAAAGTTATTTCTAATAAAAAAATCTCCAATTATCATTTTGGTAGTATTATTTTTTGTAATTATAATAGGAATAGGAGAGATGATTTCCAAAATACCTTTTGTTGGTGGAGGACTAAAAGATGCAGAATTGGAAGAGATGAAAAAAGAAATAGGAGAAAAAATAGGAGTAATAAATTATGATAAAGTAAAAAAATATATTCAAATGGAAGAGGAATCTCATCCTGAAAATAGAAATGCAAAGATTTTAGTATATGAAGAGACAAGAAACAATAAAGAAAGTCAATTTTTAGAACCATCAAATATAGATAGTTATAATAGTACAGAAAATACAATACTAAAAATAGGTGATATGACAAAACAATATAGATTATGGTGGCAATTTCTAGGGGGAATAGATGTAATCACTACAACTTCCACCAAAATAAATGATACATCTGTAATAGATGCAGTTAATAAAAATCTTAGCCCTATATTTGAGTATACTTTTGATATTAATAATACAAATGATTTCACATATTATCAAACAGAATATTCATCTGAGTATACTGTCACAAAGATATACGAAAATGGATCACATAAAAAAACAGAAAGAAAACAAAAAAATATTACAAAAAAAGTTCCATTACCTTACATAAAAAAGGTAAGTACAATGTTTGAAGATATAAATTTTGATTACGATAAAATTACTATAGAAAAAAGTGATTGGAACCTAGTAGACAATTATACAAAAAAGAGGCATAAATATAAAAAAAGCAATAATGGATCTTATGTAAGAGTCAATGGCAGATATGTTAAAAGAAATAGTAGTAATAAAACTAAACAACAAGGTGAAAAACTGGTATCTAGAGATAGATATAGAAAAGTTGAAGTTAGGGAAGAAATCAGTAAATATGTTAGAACTAAGACAGAGGGATATAATATCAGAAGAAAAAGTGAAAAAAACACAAGATATGATGAGTTCATGGCTAATCATAATTTAGGTGAAAAATTAATAGAAGAAGATAAGGAAATAATTCTACATACAAGTGCTTTATTCCCTGAGTCTTATGAATTCGCCTATAATGCAAATAAATATCTTGGCCATAATTCAAAACTTCTGGTAAATGGAGGGTATGAAGGAACAGGAGAATACAAAGTACTTGATATGGAAACAAAGTTTATTCTACCAATAAAGTTTGATGAAAACGTGAATGAGAAAAAAATAAATATATCATGTCCTTTTGGTCCTGGTACATTAACAATGAATGGTGTAACAAAGTACCGTTTCCATCATGGAATGGATTTTCCAGTTAAAACAGGAACACCAATAATTGCATCGGCAAAAGGTAAAATAGAAGATACAGGATATGGAGGTGTAGAAGGAAACTTTGTAATTATAAAGCATGACGATGGATTTATTACCAAATATTATCATTTAAACATGATTATGTGTACCGAAAAGCAAGAAGTTGATGAAGGAGACATAATAGGATTATCGGGGAGTACAGGATATTCAACTGGGCCTCATTTACATTTTGGAGTAGTTAATCCAGGAGGAGAATATGAAGATCCAATGATTTATTTACCATTGGTAAAGGATGATGATGATTAAAATGAAAAAGATAGCAGTTGCAACTGCAATTGAAGAATTAGATGAAATACTTGATAAAAAATGTAAAACAAAATATGAAAGTGAAATTGTGTTGTATAGAAGATATCTAATTGAAAATCAATTTGATATTGCAATATTGAGCGGAAGATTGAATGGTGAAGAAAGTTTGGATAAAACAATCTTTGACATAATTTCTAATGGTACAAGAGTAATATTCATAACAACATCTGATAATGATGATGAAATAAAGTTATGTATAAGATATGGTATAAGAGATATTTTGTTTGATGATATTGGACCAACGGATATTTTAAAATTAATTGAGAATCCAAAATCTTTGAAGGAAATGAAATCTGTATTTGAAAAATATCAAAGTAATGAGAAAGAAGATAATCAGAATAAACTGAGAGTAAATATAATATCAGAAGTAAAAGAAGAGAAAAAAGATGATATTAAGAGCGATAACAATATACGAACTAAAATAGATCAGTTGACCAAAAAAAATTCATTATTAGATGATAAGAATTCTAAAAAAAATAATAAATTAAATTATGAAGATAATAATAAATTAACAAAAATGGAGCTTTACAAAGAGGAAAAAAAAGATGAGATAAAAAAAGATGTTGATAGACCAGTAGTTACTATTATAAAAGACAAAATAATAGGGACTTTAGTAATTGCAGTAACAGGGGCAATGAATAGAGTTGGAACTACTCATACATGTATTTCTATTGCAAGTTTTTTAAAAAGCTTAAAACAAGAGGTAGCTCTTGTGGAAATGCATGAGAGTGATAATTTTTCTATAATAAAAAATGCTTATGAAGATATTGAAGAAAAAGATAGAGGATTTATATTGAATGGTATTCACTTTTATAGTTATAAAAATGAAGGTTTAATAGAAATATTGAATACTGGATTTAATTATATTGTATTAGATATGGGTGAATTTGAACACTGTAATAAAGTTGAATTTAAGCGAGCTAATACAAGAGTAGTAGTAAGTGGCGTCAAGGATTGGGAAATTCCTTATTTAGATTTGTATCTAAAGGAAAAGGATTTGGTAAAGAAAACAAAATATTATTTTACATTCTCAGATAAAGAATTATTTAAGTTTGTAAAATATAATATGAATGGATTAGAGTGCTATATGGCACCGTTTATAGCGGATCCATTTATAGTGAATGAAAGTGAAGTATTTTCAAAAATGTTTGAAGAGGTAATACCAACTAATACAATAAAAAAGAAAAAATTATTTAAATTGAGAAGGGGGTGATAATAAGTGAAAAGAAAACCAGTTTTATTAAAAAAGCAAAGAAAACAAGAAATTAAAAAAGAAAATATATCAAAAGAAGAGGTTGATAAAAAGGTAATACAATTTTTTAAAAAACAAATTATTGGTGTTTATGATAATGGAGAGTTCGCTAGTGAATTTTCTTTATTCATATCACATTATACAACATTAAAAGTATTACTAATAGATGCAAATGCTCTTACACCTGTTATAGCTGAAACATTAGGTATAAAGAATACTTATAACACAAATATTGTATCTGAATATAAGACAAAATCTAGTTTTAATATGGCTATGGACTTTATAGCAAAAGAAAAAGCAAATAGGGAAATATTTAAAAGTATTTGTGTAAAGCATAAAGACTTCTACGTGCTTACTGGAAATGATGATATAAAACAGTATGAGTATTATACCAAAGATGCATTTAAAGACTTGATTAAAGTGGCTAATGAATGTTTTGATATAGTAATCATAAATACTAATTCTTGCATTTATGATGCGTTTTTTGTAGATACTATGTCTTTATGTGACACAATGATATATGCTGTAGAGTTAACAGCAGACAAAATAAAAATGGTAAATAGCTATGTCCAGTTTATATATGATAACATGGGTATTGAAAAAGACAGACATAAAATAATAGGATTTAATTATAATTCATTACACATGGACAAATTAGATGTAAAAACTGTTACAGATGAAAATTTAATTGGAATCGTATCATATGATCCAGAACGAATTAGAAAAAGGAATAAATTTGACAAACAGTATAAGATGAACAAGAAAGTAAAAAATGATTATAGAAAAATAAGCAAATATTTTAATATTGGATTGAAAAAAGGGCATATTTGGAGGTGATTAAATGCCTGTTATACAATCATATTCTACATTCAGAAAACAGAGTAAAGTTGTTAAAACCATAGATGAAGATAGTGTTATAGAGGAAATAAGAAAAAAAATTATAATTGAACAACCATTATTAATACATAAAATTAACGAAGGAAAAAATAAAGAAATATTAGAAAACGAAATAAAAAAAGAAGTAGATTCACACAAGAATATTAATAAAGAAAATGTTTATAAAGCAATTATTAATTTCTTATTTGGATATGGAATTTTACAAGATATTATCTTAGATGAAGATATATCTGATATAGATTTCACAAGATATAATTATTGTACAATAAAGAGGAATGGAATAAGAAAAATTTATCCGTTAAAATTCAAGAATAAAAAAGAATTTAGGGATTTTGCAAAATTAATGATTATAAGAAATGGTGGTATTATAGATGAAAATTATAATCATTCCAGAGTATCAGATGAAAAAAACAGACTGAGAATCAATGTATCTATTTCACCACGTAATGTAACTGGAACATCTATGCAGATAAGAAAACATAGATTTAACCCATATACATTAAAGGATCTAGTTAATCTTAATATGTTAACAGAACAGCAGAGATACTTCTTTGAAAGAAGTGAGAAATCACTCAGATATAATATTTTAATATGTGGGAAGGGGGCTGCTGGAAAAACTACGTTATTAAGAGCTATATTAATGAATAATGATCCTCTTAACAATTATTTAGTTTGTGAAAAAGATACAGAGTTATATTTAAATAAGTATCCAAACTTTACAATACAAAGAATAAAGAAGGAGGAATTTGGGGGTGTAACAGTAGATTTAAATACTTTAGTAACAGATGGACTAACAATGTCATTGGATGCTTATGTTGTAGGTGAAATAACCGGCAAGGAAGCATATACACTTATTAAAGCTGGTTCTACGGATCATAACATTAAAACTACTATTCATAGTAGTTCAGCTAGAAATGCTCCTGACAGATTGATAACATTATCAGATACAGCAAATTTAAACTTACCTGTATACACTATAAAAGAAGTTATAAGTCAATCTATAGATATTATTGTATATATGAAAGGGTTTAAAATAAAAGAAATTCTTAAATTAAATAGCTATGATAGAAATAGTGATAAATTTGATTTTACTGATATAACAGAAAGATGTGAGGAATTATGAAAGGACTTATAAAAGAGTTATATGGATTAGTAACTGTATCGCACTTATCTGTAATACTAACAATTATAATATTAATCCTTAATGCAATAATAATTATAGAATTAGTTAGTAGAATCAATATAAAACCTATTTTTAATAAAACTTTAAATAGCCTAAAAGGATCTATGAATACCTTAGATAGGAAAGCTAAAAGAAATCTCATAAAGGTTATTAAAACACAGATGCAGGAGGATTATACTATTAAGTTGAATTTACTTGAAACATTAGATATAACTCTAATACAAAGGAGTAATATTAAACGATATATACCTTTTGCGAATGTATATACACTTATAACTTTTCAGGGATGCATTTTTATCGGACTTTTTTCTAAGGTATATGGATATTTCTATTCTATAATAACAACTTCATTAATATGTGCTTTTTTAAGTTTTTTACCTATAGCCATACTAGATATTATGGGACAATATAATTCAAATAAGATTAGAAAATTAGTATCAGATTTTTTGTCGGTACTAAATAGTTTCTTAGAAGTAAAAAATAATCTTGTTTATGCGTTAGATAAGACCATTGAAGTTATGCCTGAGCCTTTCAACACGTATTTAATAGAATGTGTTGTACAGATAAAAAATGGAGTAGATACAGAAGTAGCACTGGATCTTCTATCATATAAAGTAAACATCAAGGAATTTTATAATATAATATTAAATTTAAAGCAAAATATAAAGTGCAAAGGTAATACAATTGCTTTAATAAGAAGACTAGAAGAAGAAGCACATATGATAGAAAAAGAGTATACGAATAGGAAAATGCAGAATTACATTAATCAAATAATGTTATACATAATAATGATTGTGGCTGTAATATTAGTTTATTATAGCATACAAGTTAACGAAACGTTGAGCGATTTATATTTGCATACTACCGAAGGAAAAGTAATTTTAGATATTTCAACAATAATCTTTTTCATGGGATTTTATTGGAATATAAAAATTAAAAAATTTGATTATTGAAAGGGGGTAATGCAATGGATCTAATCGTAAAAATGATACATACAAATAATCTATTTACAGTAATTATTATTATAGTAATGGTATTAACAATATACCTGGTAGGACATATGTATAAATTCATTAATTCAAAATTAGATAGGACGCTTGAGACTATTGCTAATCTACGTAAAGATAAACGTAGTAATTTCATTAAAATTAAGGTGAAGAATAAGAAGTTAAATAATTTCTATGATAAATGCGAACTAAAGTTATTACAAGCTGGAGAAAAAAGAAGAAGTCTTGTAATAGGATATATTATATTTGGATATATATTTCCTTTTATTTTAGCAATATACTTAGTATTTAAAAGAAATTATATAGGAGCTGTATTAATAGCTATCCTGATAAAGGGAATCATTGAAACATATTTAAATAGTGAAATAAAAAAACATGAAAATATGTTTCAGAAAGAGGCTTATAAGATATACAAATTTTATAATAATCAAATAAGTAGTGGTATAAGTGTAAATGTTGCAATAAATAATTTATACAAAGCTGTAAATGATAAGATATTAAAAAGTAGATTGTTGAAAATGGCTTCTGTTTATAGTAGTACAAATGATATTGATAGTGCTACAAAGTACATTACGGATTATTATAAAACATATGAAGCTAGATCATTGGCAATTGTTATAAGACAAGGAGTAAATACAGGACAAAATGATTTTACGATAGATCAGAAAGAAAAAAAATTATTCAGTAAGTATATAAACATCATA
Source organism: Vallitalea longa (assembly GCF_027923465.1). Classification (NCBI taxonomy): domain Bacteria; kingdom Bacillati; phylum Bacillota; class Clostridia; order Lachnospirales; family Vallitaleaceae; genus Vallitalea; species Vallitalea longa. The sequence continues at coordinate 6,045 of NZ_BRLB01000031.1, read as the reverse complement.
AGAATTGAGACAGAAAAAAACAAAATGAAAATGATAGGGATTGCTATGTTATTTTTATTTATAATCATAGTAATTACATGCTATCCACTAATTAAAGAATTAGCTGCATCAAAGCAGCAGATATTCTATAGATAAAAATAGGAGGAAAAAGAGAATGGAAAAATTAATAAAAGTAGAGGCATTAGTTAAAAGTAAGGCAGATGTTTTAGTAAATAAAGTTAAAAGGGTAGTAAATGATGAAAGCGGTATGAGTTTCATGGGTCTTCTTCTTGTTTTAGCTGCGGTAATTATTGTAGGAGCGTTTGTATTGATTCCAGGATTGAGAGATTTCGCAGATGATGTAGTAGAAGATGTAGAGAACTGGTATACAAATACTATTAGTTCAAAAATGTTCCCAACTACATAGGCAAGATTAGATGGTGATAAAAAATGAATATTTTTAATGTTGCTATAAAAATTATAGGTACAGTAATTGTTTTAGCAATAACAATATATTTAGTTGAATTGTTTATTCCTTTTGGTGTAGAAAGGGAATTTGCTATTATTAATGAACAGTATAAAAATATAGCTTTAGAAAGAGGAGGCTTAACTAAAGCAGAAAAAAATAGCCTTCAGGATGAATTAGAAAAAATGGACAATATAAATAATTTGGCCATTAATATTACTTCATTCTCAACTAGAAGATACAAAGAAAAAATTACATATGATGTTAAGGCTACTTATAGTTATAGTACATTGATGTCATTATTATCTCGCAAATTAAGAGAGGTACCTTTACGGTATGAGAGAAAATTCCCTAACCGTAAAATAATAAATTAGGTGAGTACTTTGAATTTAAAAAGAAATGAAAAAGGTGAGATAGGAGTATTTGAGTTAATTTTATTTACAGGAATAGTTTTATTTATATTAATGCCTATTTTTACTGCTGCATATGAAAAGCAAATAATGTATAAGATAGGAAGAGATTCAAACGATATAATAAAAGATTCACTAGAAGCTACTTATGTAACTTTAAATATAAAAAGAGGATCTACAAAGAAGATTGAGTTTGATGATAAGTTTAAGCGTACTTTCGAATCTTACATTAGGGAGAATATGAAATTAAATGTAGATTTCACACCTAAAGATGAAAGTATGGCAGATGCTAAAATAAAGGTATTAGAATTAAAAAGAATAAATTATCCAAGAAAATCAGTTAAGGTAAAGCTATTATTACCCATAAAACCACATTTATATAGACAAATAATATTAGATCTTATGGGAAAGGAATGGATAGGTTATGAGATAGTCCAAGAAGTCAGTTTACCAGTAGACTATTAAAAAGTAGGTGATGAATTAAATTGATAAGAAGGTTGAAATTAAATAAAATATTAATAGTTATAGTTTTGCTTATAGCTGCACTTATAACAGAAGGAATAATAATAAAAAGTACTACTGAAATAGAACCAGAAAAAAAAGTTTTGATTTTTAATTGTGAATTAAAAAGGAATACAAAGATAACTGAAGAGTGTATTTCAGAAAAAACGTTTAGGTTATTAAACATTCCTGAACAAGCAATTAAAGACAAAAATCAGGTTCTAAATACATATACATCAAGAGATATAACAAATGGAGAAGTAATATTAAATAATAGTTATACTGACGAGAAGATCATTAATGATTATAAAGCTAAAAATGGACATGTTTTATTTTCAGTGAAATTCGACAGTCCTGAAAAAGCGAATAATTTTAATGTAAATGTAGGTGAAAAAGTAAAACTGGTTTATGCACCAAATGATGGGTTAAATGAAAATTTACCAGAAGAGTATAAAAAAACAAAAAAATTTAATGTAGAAATAATAGAGATAAATGATGTAAATCTAAGTAAAGAAAATGAAGATGAATATATGGCAGCAGAGGCTATGTATATTACTTTTGAAGGTAAAGAACAAGATGCTATATTTATTATTAACGCAAAGCAAAGAGGACGGTTAGAAATAATAAGTTAGGAGTGGAGCATATGAAGAGTTTAAGAGATATTCAGTATAATTATAAATTATATGACAATGGGGTAGTACAAAGTATAACATATAACCTGGATAAGATTTCAGAATTAAAAGAACTCTTTTCAAAAATAAACTTAAACGATAATTTTGATAGTAATGATTTCATTACAGATATGATGAAACTATGTTGGTTTGGACAAACATCATCAATTGTATTATCACTTACTGGAGAAACAAAGAATGAAAAGAGATATAAAGTAAAAGATATATTAATAGATTATCAAATTGGAAAAGATTTTTTTGACTTAAATTTAATATTAGAAAATAGTGGTAAACAAGTTTATGAAATTGATTTTAAAAATATAGTTATAGAAAAAATAAATAAAAATAATTATACAAATGAAATAATAGGATTTTATAAGTATTATATTGAATGTGATATGACAGCTTATGAAATAAAGTCTAATGAGAAAGAAAAAGTTAAAAGTGAGAATAAAAGGGAAGATCTTTATAGAATAATATTTGATATAAAAGGAAAATAATGAATAGATGTGTTACATTTAACAAGGTAGTTCCAAGCAATAATAACTTAAAATGTAACACATTTATATTAAGATAAATACCAGTATCTTCTTACTAAATTAATATTGAAAATACAACTAATATTTGTTGTATTATTATTTGAATATGGTATAATATATATATAATGAAAGTTATACAAGAAGGAGATAACTTGGAAAAGTATAGAAATTTATTAGAAGAAAACTTAAAGTTAAAAAAAGAAAACTTAAAGTTAAAGGAACAAGTTAAGCTTTTAAAGCAGCATAAGGTTGGTAGAAAACCGTATAAAATAACAGATAGAGAATTCTTAAAAATAGAAAAACGCATAAAGAATGGTGACAAAATAAAGGATATAGCTGTTGAATACGGTGTAAGTTATGAAGCAATAAGAAAGAGATACAAAAAAAGACAAAGTTAAGTGTTTAAAGTTAAATAATAAAAGTCGTCTAGCTTTTAAATGTGCGGGAACACATTTAAAGGTTATGAAGGTAAAGCCCTACCTACACAAACATTAATGCCCAGACGACTAAGATATTATATCAAAAGTTTATGATCAGTTCAAGTGTAGAGGGTTATTCCTATACGCTTTTTTTATTTTTCAGTTTGAAAGGGGGATTTGAATTAATAAATGAATGACAAGAATATAAGAGCATTATCTCAAATCTTAGATACTGCTGATCATAGCGTTAGAACCGCTAGAATTAGTTACAATTTGGCAGTAAAACTTGGATTAAATGATATAGAAATTTTTAATCTCTTGATGGGGGCCTTATTACATGATTTTGGAAAATTAAATTTAGATCAAGAAATTTTAGGAATACCTGGTCCTCTGACAAAAGAGCAATATGAATATATTAAAAATCATACTATTTTTGGTTATAAACTTACCAAGAATATTGTAAATGAAGAGATAAGAAAAGCTATTTTAAATCATCATGAAAGAATTGATGGAAGTGGATATCAAAAAAAAGTTAATATAACATTGAATGAACAAATATTAGGAATAGCAGACGTGTACGACGCTTTAACATATAGACGATGTTATAGTAAAAAAGTACATTCTCATAAAGAAGCCATTACATTAATGAAAAAAAATAATAACTTCAATAATGAAATATTAGATAAATTAGCATCTCTTAATATTGACAAAAAAGTAGGTTAATATGAAATTACAAATAAGCAAAGAATTACAAAATAACCTATGTACAGAACTTAATATAAATAAAAAATATCTTAAGAAGATGCGAATATTTAATAATTTAACTAATATACAAGTTAATGTTTATAAACGTAGAAAAGTATACACCTTATTTTATAATAAGGATAATAACTTTTATAAAGAGTTAGATAAAATTATTAAAGAACAAATGAAAAGTAGATTAAAACAAATGATAAAATCTTAAGATTTTTAAAAGGAGTGTAAAGAATAATGAAAAAATTAAGTTTCTCAATAATTTTATTAATATGTTTAACTGTTAACACAATGGGTGTCCACGCAAATGATGAAATTATATTTTCAGATGTACCAGAAGATAATTGGGCTACCCAGAACATCAAATATCTTGTATCCAATAATGTTATCAATGGTTTTCCAGATGGAACATTCAAGCCTAGCTTCAATATTAACAAAGACGCTTTTATAAAAATGGCTGTCATAGCTCTAGGTTATACAGATATTGAATATGATTCAAAATATTGGGCTGCCAATTATATTAACAAAGCCTTAGAACTAGGTTTAATCAAAGAAGATCAGTTCTTTAATTACCAAGAACCTATTACCAGAGAAGAAATGGCTAGTATCATCTCAAAGGCTATAGATGATAAAGGAAATGAGAAAGCAAGAGACCTTATCGAAGATTATGTAAAAGATTTTTCTTCTGTTTCTTATTACTACAAAGAAGATGTGAAAGATGCTTACCTTCTAGGTATCATAACAGGTTTGCCAGATGGAACGTTCAAGCCACAGAATTATTCAACAAGAGCTGAAGCAAGTGCTATTATTCATAGAATGATGGATAAGTGGCAGAGAAAGCCTTTTAGAGCGATTCAAGAAGATGCACCTGATGAAGATAATAATGATAGTAGTGTAAGTGATAATAACGGTCATGAAGATAATAGTTCTAATAAGGACAATGGTAATGAGGTAGATGAGAGAAATAATGGATCTGGTACAGAAATAGATGAAGATACACAGATTGAGTATGTTCATAGGGTAGAGGATGGGGAAGTTATTTATAGTTCTGAAAAGATTATGAAGATATTAAAGGAATATCCATTAACACCTAATCAATATTCTAATGACTTTGAAGAAAATAATCGTATGTGTACAGAATTAAATATAAAACGTATGGAATATACACAAGCATCAAAAGATGCAAAAGAGTTCATTGAAACCTTATTTACAAGGGATTATAAAAAACTAGATAAAGAAAAATATGCTGAAACACTTTTGTACTGGTTAAGAGCATGGTGGAATTATAGAGATACATCATTAAAACCAAAAGAATTTACTAAACTATGGGTAGATGAAACAGAAAAATGGAAAGTGCAGCAAGATATTATTTTTGTTACAGATTCTTATAGAATGGGTTTGATTAATGATAGGTGTCATGAGATTTTAAGAGGTCGCATGTATTTTAGATATAATAATCATGAAAATCCAGATAACATTAAACATGAACTTGAATTATCTGAACAGATGTATAGTCAAGTAGAAAATTTACAAATGGGAAAATGGTATTATGTTGATGTTGATGTGGAAATGGGTAGACCAATGACTAATTTAAATATAACATGGGAAACAAGCAAATTTATGTTGCATAGTTATCATTATCTTAGCGATATAAGATTAGTTGAAGGACAGTAGGTGAATAAATGAAAAAAAGAATTTTATCATGTATTGTTATATTCATAATAATTATAAGTAACATTTCATATGATGTTCATGGTGGTTGGGGTGATGATACCAACAAAGCTGATGTCGTAAGAGAATTAGACGGACTCCAATACCTGATCTTTGACGTAAATTCTAAAAAAAGTACAGCCCAATACAAATACAAAACTATAGGATGGGATATAACTTTCTATCCCGAAGGAGAAGACTCCAAAACAGCACGGATAGATTATGACTTTGCTAATCATGGTGGTAATAACAATGTCAAAATACTGCTTGAAGATGTTTTTGATCAGATAAGTGAATCAGTAGATGAAAAAGATAGGTTAAAACAAAAAGATGGCTACCTGATAGCAGATGCAATACAAATAATACTTATCAACAATGTACCTATGGGAACAAACGGTAAGCCTATTAGCTATTGGAATGGCGATTTCAAAAGTCTGCTAGAGAGTAACAGCCAAGGAGCGAAAATATTCACTGATGAAGCTTCAAACATATTGAATGGATTACCTAATGGAATGAAATGGGGACCCAATACACAAAAAAACCTAAAATACTACTACAACCAAAAAGCTCCTTATGATAAACTCTATTCAATAATTA